>CAZRZS010000009.1:0-18362 GCA_964604685.1 uncultured Gammaproteobacteria bacterium | reverse complement strand
CTTCACTTTGAACAATGTTATTATCATTATTTTTGAAAAATGATTTTATTTTTTCCCAAAGAGTAGGTGATTTTGTAGTTGCCTGTTTTAACTCATCTTCTAACTTGGATGGTTGTTTGTTTGGGTCAGAAAGAATCAATGCACCAAAATTATTTTTTGACCATGCCAACAAAAATTGTTCCACTGTATATTTATTATTTTTACCATCAGTCTTACCAGGATCATTGAAATACATATTTTCTCCTTCAATACCAATCAAAACCATAAAATGTTTAATATCCCTTATACCCTTTAACATCATATTAGTATAAACACCAACAATTATCAAATCACCATCATTTAATTTTTCCTCCAACAGACTTATACTATCTTCAGTATTTATTACTGATGTTTGTTCATTAAAATTACTATATTCAATTGATAATGTTTTTAATTTGCTAACATTTGTATAATTTCCGCTATAATTTCTTTTATCATCACCAAATTTGGATTCTAGCCACTCATCTAAATTTTTAATACTTTGTTCATCAACAATTTTTAGATTAAAGTAGGCATCAGCCATTAAAAAAGATGTCTGACCACAATTACGAGTTTGTGACCATTCACCAGGAGGAACTTGGGACTTAAAAGATACATCAAAAACTTTACCAAATACCAAGTTCGGTAAAAATAAAACAAAAAAAAGGATGAAATAAAATATAACTCTCCAATGTAATTTCATACTAATTAACAAATTCAAAATTTTCTAATATATCATCAATATAATCCTGATCATCACAAAAAAATACAAGATTATAAACCGAATCATCCAATTCCGTCTTTAATTCAGGCCAACCAGATCCAATAAAATTACCAAAATATCTAATATCAAACCATTTGATATCACCAACATTTACTTCTTTAATTTTATAGTTATTACAATCACTTGATTGATCACCTATATCACATTCATTTTTAACTTCATTATTAATATTTTTTAAAGAACCACTCTTCTTATCAATAACCACACGACAGCCAGGCATTCCACCATAAGTTTCTTCAGGTTCACCAAAATCTTGAACAACTAGATTAATATTATTAATTTCATTTTTATATAAATATTTAGTTTTAGCAACTTTTAACTGATAACCACTCATCTTATTAATAATCAATCTACTTCCATCACCTAAATCTTTTATTTCCACCCCCAAAGGTACCTCTTGTTTTTTAACTTTTTCACTTGATACATATCCCCAATCAACCACCTCTGCATAATACTGGGTATAAAAATACCATCCCAAAAGGACGGAAATAATAATTAAGATAAGCCAGTAAAGCCTTAAACTACTTTTTGTTTGTTCGGGCATAAATTTTAAATTAAAAATAAAGTAAACGTATTATACCAAAGAACTTCTGCCACTCGGAGACGACCTGGACACGCGCCTGACCGTCCATCTGCTTGGCGATCATGTCGTCGATCACGCCCGGCCACTCGACCAGGAACTTGATCCGCGCCTCAATCGCTACCGGATCCCGAGCCTCCTGTCTCCAGAACTCCCGCATGTTATCCGAAATGATGTTCATTGCACCCTCCTCACCAGTGAGTAATTACATCCTGACGAAAGACGCTAACCGGCGCCAATCATCAAAGATGATACGCTCACTGACAAAATTGACTGGGGATATCTCCCAGCCTTCTTTTTACCTTAATTTAGCTTAAATAAGACAAAAAGAAAGCTAGGATGATATAAAAAACAATAGCAGAGCAGTATGACACGTTTTGATGATTTTGTCAAACTTGGCAGGGGCGGAAGGTGTCGCGCCTTCGTCTACGGTTTTGGAGACCGTTATTCTACTGTTGAAATACGCCCCCATAAAAAATCCCGAGTCAACGGGATTATTTTATCATTATTTCGTCTCTTTATGCAAGGTATGCTTCTTGCAATGCTTACAAAGCTTTTTCAGTTGCAGACGATCCTTGAGTAGTTTTTTGTTCTTACGAGTATAATAATTAGTCATTTTACACTCTGTGCACTCAAGTTTGATCATGTTATCCCGTTCTTTGGATGGCATAATTTTGTAATTAGGACTTAATTTTCTCCCTCCAGAGCCGTCTTCGGGGATCGAACCCGAGACCTCATCCTTACCATGGATGCGCTCTACCGACTGAGCTAAGACGGCATTTAAAAGTGCCGACATTATATATCATTCTGTCCTTAGAGTCAAGAGAGTTATAATCTATTATTTCTTCAGATGTACCAGCTGAGTCGGATAGGCAAATTCAATCCCCTCTTTCTGAAAAGCTTCAAATATCTTTAGATTCAACTCCTGCTTGCGATCTAGATAAATATCATAGTCAGGATTGTTGGTATAAAAGGTAACGTCAAAATTCAAACTAAAATCACCATAAGAAACAAAATGGCAACGGAACAATTCTACATCTTTGATTGTCTTAAAAATATTGGAAATAATCTCAGGGATTTTTTCTAGCTTGTCATGCGGAGTTTTATAGACCACGCCTAAGCTAAAAGTATCGCGCCGTTTAATCATACGCCGGAAATTCTGTACCCGGGCCGAAGTCAATTCATTATTGGAAATTACCAGTTCTTCACCAGTTAAAGTTTTAAGACGAGTAGATTTAAGGCCAATTTTTTCTACTGTCCCCTTGTCTGTGCCAACTTGAATATAGTCACCAACTTCAAAAGGACGATCAATATATATAGAAAAAGCACTAAAAACATCACTCAGAACATTTTGCACAGCTAAAGCCACAGCAATACCACCAATACCGAGAGAAGCCACTAGAGAAGTAACATTAATACCCAAATTGGACAAAATCATAATCAAAACCACTACCCACAAACCAATTTTAATAAAGAACTTCAAAATTTTCATGATTGATTTGGTACTGCCATTACCACGATTTTCCAAATATTTTTGTACATAATTATCCAACAAATTTATCAACAAATGCACGGCCTGGTAAACCACAACTACTACTAGCAAAACATAGACTATATCGGTAATTATTTTAGGTAAAACTAAGTATTGCAAAGATAGATAGAGAGAGATGGTGAAATAGAAAAGAGGTTTGATGTCCTTTAGAATGCCCACAAATATATCATCAAGATCATTCTTAGTTTTTTTAGCCAATCTAGCCAGACTACCTAAAATAACTAACTGGAAAAGCTTGAGAAAAACCCAAGCAACAATTAAAACAAACAAAGCCAAGGTATAATCCCAAGCCGTATTGCCAAAATATGTATAGGAAGCGAGCAGTTGTTGAAAATACATAGACACTTAAAATTAAAACTTATTTCTGACAATTTTTACAATAAACCGTACCCCGGCCGGCAAGCACTATCCTTACTAGGGTACCATGACAGCGCTTGCAGGGCAACCCTCCGACCATAAACCTGGAGAAAACTACCAAAATATCCATTCTTAATGTTATTATCTTATACCGAATCCCCCAAAAATGCTATAATACCCACACTCTTAAATAATATTTTATGCTAAAACCATCCCAACCTTTACCACCAGCCCTGCCTTTTAGAAAACTCTTGGGCCCTAGTTTTATTCTCCTCGGCCTAGGTTTAGGTTCAGGCGAAATTATTCTCTGGCCTTATCTAGCTTCCAACTGGGGCTTGGGCATTGCCTGGGGCGCTATCTTAGGTATACTATTCCAGTTTTTCATTAACATGGAAATTGAGCGATATAGTCTGGTGCGAGGTGAAAGTGTATTTGTAGGTTTAGGTCGACGTTGGAAATGGGTACCGAGCTGGTTAATATTTTCCACCATTATCGGCTTTGCCTGGCCCGGCATTATTGCTTCCTCCGCCTTTCTCTTTTCTTGGGTGTTTGGCGGCAATAGCACAATCATTGCTATTATTTTTTTGCTTTTAATTGGTATAATCTTAAGCAGTGGCAAATATATTTATAATACTGTAGAAAAATTTGCCAAAATTATTATTGTGATAGGCGTGCCGTTTGTCGTTCTCATCACCTTTTATTTGGCCAAAGCCGCTGACTGGTCAGCTTTAGCTCAGGGTGTAATTGGCAAGGGCAACGGCTATTGGTTTTTGCCAGTAGGCATTCCCCTGGCTTCGTTTTTAGCCGCCTTTGCTTTTTCCGGCGCCGGTGGTAATCTTAACTTGACTCAATCTTCATATATCCGAGAAAAAGGCTATGGCATGGGCCACTATGTGGAAAAAATAAAAAGCTTGTTTAGTGGACAAAAACAAAAGATTGATTTGAATGGTTATGAATTTGAAACTTCACCGGAAAATCTAAAAAACTTTAAAAACTGGTGGCACAATATGCAAAAAGAACATTTTATAGTTTTCTTTGCTACTGGGGCCATTACTATTCTTCTCTTACTCTTCCTCGCTTTTATCACCACCTTTGGTTTGGCTGGCAATGCCAACGGTATCCACTTTGTGGTTAATGAAGCTCAGGCCATTGCACAAAAAACCTTTCCCTTTCTCGGCACGCTCTTTGCTGTAATGATGGGCATTATGCTGTTTTCCACTCAATTTTCTGTCATGGATTCTGTTTCACGAATTGTCTCAGAAAATTATGCTGTCTGGAAAAGTAAACAAAAACAAGCCATGAATCTATCTAAAATATATTATTTCTTCCTCTGGCTGCAAATTTTATTCGCTATATCAGTTTTTGCCTTTGGCTTTACTGAACCGCTAACTTTACTAATACTAAGCGCCGTGATAAATGCGGTATGTATGTTTGTGCATATAGGGTTGGTAAATTGGTTGAATTACAAAGAATTGCCAAAAGAAATTCAGCCCCAAATTTGGCGCCGGATTATAATCCTCATCTCATTTCTCTTCTTTGGCGTCTTCTCGGCTTTAACATTTTGGGATAAATTTTTCTAAATTTTAATAAATCTATTTTCCATGAAGACTCCTCAGTTTGTGTCCCCATGTACAAATTTTGTCCATCTATAAATGCCAAATTATTTTCTTTGCCATTGGTTATAAATTTGAAGACATATAAATTATTTTAATTAACCCAGTATAAATATAAGGACATAAGGTACAAAAAAAATCTGTACCCCATGTCCACTTTTTGGGGTACAGATCAATTGTGGGCCGGGAAGGATTCGAACCTTCGAAGGCGTAAGCCAACAGATTTACAGTCTGTCCCGTTTAACCACTTCGGTACCGACCCATTATTTTATTTATTTACTAACTTTTTAAAAGCATTTCCTCCTTTATATGACTTTATTTTTAACTCCCTTTTATATGCTTCATTTTTTGAATTAAATTCTTCTAAATATACAACTACCCACGGTTTAAATGCTTTTGTAGACTTTACAAAACCATTATTATGTCTACTTAACCTGGTTTCCATATCTGCACAATGGCCTACATAATACTTCTCTTGTGTTTGACTTTTCAATATATAAACTTTAAACATAAGCCAACAGATTTATGCCGCCTCGCGGCGGCACCCCGCCTTTGCGGTGGCAGTCTGTCCCGTTTAACCACTTCGGTACCGACCCATATGAATTGTATAAAAAACCTTGAGCCGGGAACAGGAATCGAACCCGCGACCGTCACTTTACAAAAGTGCTGCTCTACCAACTGAGCTATCCCGGCATTATAATTGATCTATTTTATCTTTAAACACAACCAATTTCTGGTTTTCTGGATTAACCATCCTCAGCTGGTTATAGGCCTCTTCGGCCTTTTTTTTGTCTCCGCATAATACACTAATTTCTACTAGTTTGTCAAGATATTTAGGATTTTGTGGTTCCAGCTCTACGGCTTGCTGAATAGCATCACAAGCTGGTTCATAACTCTTAATTTCAATCAGTAAATCAGCAATTTTCATAAATTGGGTGGGTTTACTGTCATCTAACAAGACAACCTGTTGATAATATTCCAAAGCTTTTTCCCATTCATGCTTGCTTTCGTAGATCTCCCCCATTTTTAACAGGCCGGCTTCATTGTTAGGGTTGAGTTTAAGTAAAAACTCAAATGTTTCCATGGCTTCTTCAATTTGCTCCTGAGCTAAATAAACTTTACCCAAACCCAGATAAGCTTCTTGGCTTTTGGGGTCCAAACGAACCGCGGCAATAAACTTCTTTTCCGCTCCTTCAAGATCCTCATGTTCTAAAACATAACTGCCTTCCTGCAATATGACTTTCAAATCTTGTTGTTTCTTTTCTTTTTTCTCTTTGGGCTCTCTTCTTATTTTATCCATGGCTTGGGCTTCTACCCGGTCTGCCACCTTGCCCACATACTGGCGAAAAGACAATTGCAATTCTCTCCATTTCTGAATCACTGGCTGGATCAGACTTTTCTTTTTCTCGTCAGACTTTTTTACTCTCTCTTCAGCTCGTCTTTTTAACATGGTATTCTTTTTCTTTTCTGTCTGCACTTCGGGAATAGACTCTACGTCTAATAAACTTAATTGGGGAAACTTACGGACAATGATAATAATGATCACGGCAAGTGACAGGAGAATAAGCAAGAAAGGTAAAAAACTAGACATAATTAAATATTTTCAATGGCTCTGATTAGAGGTACAAAAGTATCCAGTTTAGTAGTGGCGGCGCCAACTAAAACACCATCAATGGAATCAAGCGAAACATATGATACCACATTTTCCGCTTTTACACTACCTCCATAGAGTATGGGAACTTCAATTTCAAGATATTCTTTTATTTCCTCTTTAATCCAATTATGTACTTCTTCAGCCTCAACTGAATCACAATTATTGCCAGTGCCAATCGCCCAGACTGGTTCATAGGCGACAATAATTTTATTACCATTTAACTGTAAACCTTCCAAAGCTTTCATTAATTGCTTTTGCAAACGGTAATTTCTCTTACCTTCAGCTTTTTCTTCTTTGGTTTCGCCAATGCAAAGTACGGGGATAAGACCGACATCTAAACAAGCTTCAAGTTTTTTACGCACATCTTCATCAGTCTCGCCAAAAACATGGCGACGTTCAGAATGACCAACCAAAGCATATTGACAGCCAATATTTTTAAACATTAAGGCAGAAATTGCACCAGTATATCCACCTTTAGGCACCCAGCTGACATTTTGCGCCCCTACTGCTAAAGCTGAATCTTGTAGAGCCAAGTTAACCTCGTACATTGCCAAGGCTGAAGGAAAAACCGCTAAACTAAGCTCCACATTGTCAAAATTCTCTTGTAAAAGTCCGTTGGCTAAAATATTGGACTCGTCAAAGTCCAAATACATTTTCCAATTGCCAAAAATATATTTCATATGATTTTGTCATTCTGAGCGTAGCGCCTGTCCGCCAACGCTTTGTGGCGGGAAGAATTTTCCTCACCTCGCACGTCTTTAAAACAAAGTTTAATGATTTAAAACTTAACCTCTTCTTTTTTTACATCCCCAATCACAGCCACGCGCATTTGCTGCCACTTAAAAATTTTATTAAACAAAACTTTTATCTCAGCATTAGTTACTTTCTCAAGCTTTTTTAATTTCTCTTCAGGCGTCTCTATTTTTTTCATAAAGAGTGCTTGACTGCTATACCAGCTAGCCTGGACGCTGGAATCTTCCAAGGACAAAGTTAGAGCTCCACGTATATGAGTCTTGGCATCAGCCAATTCTTTTTTAGTCACACCTTGTTTTTTAATTTTGTCTATCTCTTGTTTAATCACCAACAATGCCTTATTTATATTCTGCACCTCTAAACCAACACGAATATAGGAATAGCCAGTATCACGGAAATTTTGTACGCCAGACCTGACAAGATAAGCTAAACCGCGTTTTTCCCTGATTTGTATAAACAATCGTGAACTCATGGAACCGCCTAAAATCGTGTTGAGAACGGCCATGGCTGTGTTACTCCTATGATCATATTTAAAACCTGGCCAACCCAGCATCATTTGAGCCTGATCCGTTTGCTTGTGTTCAACTAAGATACGCCTCTCTCTGGAAACTGCACCAAACTTGGCTGGAGTAAAAGCTTGACTAACCCGAGATTGATTTTTTCTTTTGCCAAAATATTTATTAACCAGCTTTTTTGTCTTTTCATCTACCTTACCGGCAACCACCACTATTATATTATTTGGCTGATAATATTTATTACGATAATTCAAAACAGCTTTACGTTCATAATTTAAAACATGTTTTTCTGTGCCGGCAATATTACGTCCCAGCTTGCCTACATACATTAAATTTTCAAAGACATTCTCAATGTTCATCAAAGGATTATCCTTGTACATGCGAATCTCTTCCACAATCACGTTTTTTTCTTTTTGCATTTCTTTGGCGTCAAACAAGGAATTGAACAACATGTCAGACAAAATATCTAAACTGATATTTAAATATTGCGAGTCGGATTTGATATAGTAGCCAGTGTATTCTTTAGAGGTAAAAGCATTGTATTCCGCGCCAAGACGATCAATTTCGCGGGTCAAAGTTAAAGTATTAGGCCGCTTTTTTGTACCCTTAAACATTAGATGCTCGATATAGTGAGAAACGCCGGCTAGATTGCCCTGTTCATAGCGCGAACCCACAGGATACATCATTAAAACAGTCACTGACTTGGCATTTTCCTGAGGAACTAAATATATCTTGGCGCCGTTGGTCAATTGGTAATTCTGATAGGCCATAATCTATTCCGGTTTTTTCAAAACATCAGGATGTGGCTGCAAAGGATATTCATCCCTGAAACGACTATGATAACAGTTACCGCAATTAGGATTGTATAACTTGCCGTATTCAGGACAAAGCGGAGTCCCAGTATTTTCATCGACTTGGCTTAAATCAAGCTCATCAACCGGCTTTTTTTTTGGGTTAACGGCATCTGGCTTCTCTACTCCCGCGGCCAGGTCATGCCAAGCCTGCCTTCTTTCTTGGTCAGCTCTATTTACCATATTATCTAAGTTAAAAATTAATATTCTTTTACAACGCCTCATTTTTGAATTAAATCTTTCAAACGTTGAGAATAGGTCTTTAACAATCTTTTAGCTTCTTCTGGGGAATACTTCTTATCCACAAAGATACGTTCACCTGTGTCATGGTCATAGCCAAACTTTTCTGAAGGCAGGATAATAAAACCATCAGTACTGACTTTTGTGCCCTCGCCAAAAATACTCACAACTTCTTGGATCACTTCAGCCAGCTTTGAATCCATCTCAATAATAAATTCATCTGGTATAATCGCTCCATCAGCTAATAAATTTTTTAAATCATGCGAATAAAGCCTTAACATTTTTTTTAATTTCTCAGATCCGCTGGGCAAATTACCTTTAATAAAAATATCACCCTCTCTGTTAAACTTTACTTCATCCCCTGCACATTTGGCTTCTTCCATTAACTGGCCAATTATTCTAGGTAACAATATATCCATCAATGCTTCCAAATGTTCTTTAGTTTTATGTAATTTACTGAAATCTAATTTTTCTGACATAAACTATGACAATTTCTCCTCCAAATAATCTTTAAGCTCTTCAATTCCTATTCTTTCCTGCTCCATAGTGTCTCTGTCTCTAACTGTGACTTTCTTGTCTTCCAAAGAGTCAAAATCTATGGTCAGGCAATAGGGTGTACCGATTTCATCTTGCCGACGATAGCGCTTGCCAATTGAACCAATCTCATCATACTGAGTCATATAATTACTCCACAACTCATGTTGAATATCTTTGGCCAGTTTCTGTAAAGGTTCCTTTTTAGACAAAGGCAAAATTGCCACTTTAATTGGCGCTAAATCTTTATGCAAGTGCAAAACTACTTCTTTCTCATGCTTGGCCCCTTCTTCTCCGCTCCTGGTTTTAACTTCTTCATAAGCATCAAGTAAGAAGGCCAAAGTCGCCCGGTCAGCGCCATCTGAAGTTTCAATAACATGCGGGGTAAATTTTTCACCACTCTCTTGATCAAAATATTTCAACTCTTGAACAGAAAACTTTTCATGTTGGGACAAATCCCAATCGCCACGGTCATGAATGCCAGCTAATTCTTTAAAGCCCATACCAGGATAATCATATTCAATATCATAGGCAACCTGAGCATAGTGGGCTAATTCATCTTTGCCATGTTCGCGAAAATGCAGTTTCTTTTTGTTAATGCCTAAATCTATATACCATTGCTCCCGATTCTTTTTCCACATCTCAAAAACTTTCTTCTTATCTTCAGGCCGGACAAAATACTGCATTTCCATTTGTTCAAACTCGCGTGTACGAAAAGTAAAATTGCCTGGAGTAATCTCATTGCGAAAGGCCTTGCCAATCTGGGCAATGCCAAAAGGTAATTTTTTATGCGTAGTTTGCAAAACATTTAAATAATTGACATAAATACCCTGCGCGGTTTCTGGACGTAAATAAATTTCATGAACATCATCTTCTACAGCCCCCATCTGGGTTTTAAACATTAAATTAAATTTGCGCACATTTGTTAATTCACCTCCGCACTCCGGACATTTAATTTCATGTTTCTGCCAAGCTCCGGGACGAAAATTTGGCTTAATACCTTTGGCTTCTAAGAGGTTGTCAGCCCGCCAACGCTTTTTACACTGTTTACAATCCACTAAAGGGTCAGTAAAACCCTCAATATGGCCAGAGGCCTCCCAAACTTTAGGGTGCATCAGAATGGCTGAGTCTAGACCCACAATATCATCACGCTCTTGCACCATGTCTCGCCACCATGCTTTTTTCACATTATTCTTCAACTCTACGCCCAAAGGACCATAATCATAGCAAGAAGACAAACCGCCATAAATCTCAGAAGAAAGAAAGATAAAACCTCGGCGTTTGGCCAAGGAAACCAATTCAGTGAATTTATCAGCCATAATTTTAAATTAAACTGTATTAATTTCTTTTGCCTTTTCCTCTCCCACTTCTTTAACTTTTTCATTATATTCTTTAACCAGCTTATCCAATTCTTCTTGCAGCTTGTATTTTTCATCTTCGCCAATCTCTTTAACTTTTTCTTGTCTATCAATTTCATCACGCACATCTTCACGCACCTGACGAATAGTAATCCTAGTGATTTCTAATTTTTGATGTAAAACTTTGATTAATTCCTGGCGACGTTCTTGCGTAAGTTCAGGCAAAGGCAACCGAATTAATTTACCATCATTAATGGGATTAATCCCAAGTTGAGAATTTCGAATGGCTCCTTCCACCGCTTCAATCACGCTTTTATCCCATGGCTCGACCGCAATAGTTTTAGCATCTTGCACAGAAATTGAAGCTAAAGCTTTTAAAGGTTGTTTTACACCATAGGCTTCTACTGCAATATCTTCGACTAAAGCCGGCGTGGCTCGACCCGTACGCAAACTACTAATCTCGGTTTTGAGATGTTCTAAGGCTTTAACAAATTTCTCCTTATATTGTTCAATTAAATTCATAAAAATAAAAAATTAAATTCCAAAAATAGAAGTGCTTGATTTTTTCTGGGAATTATTTAAATTGTTAAAACCAAGATAAATCAAATTCGTATTTTGGGGATGCACCCAAACCACATTTGGTATTTGGCCGGAAGGCATTTTTTTAGTTATCCAATTTTCTCCGCCATCAATACTTCTATAAAAAGTGGAACGATTATCAATAGTAGCCGTATAATAAATTTCATTAGTATTTTGTTGATTTATAGCCAAGCCATAAATATTGACACTGCCCGGCGGCGTTAATAAATTCAACGGTTCCCAACTATCACCCTTATCATGGGAAACTAAAATACCATATTTAGATACCCAAATAAAATCATCAGGCAAATTAGCTGACAATAAATAACGCCGATATTCCAACGCCCCGGGATATTGTTTTAAAGAAGCCTCCAAAGATAGCCAGCTGTTCCCGCCATCCTCTGAACGGTAAAGCCCATTTTCCCGAGAAATTACATAAATTAATTTATTCTGCAACGGACTGCTGGCTATTTCAACCAAACGCATATTAAAACGTTTCAGCACACTCCAACTAATGCCACCGTCAAAACTCTGAAATAAATCTCCATTAGTCTGGGTTAAGTATATTTGATAAGGTGGAAAATTATTAAAGGCTAAAGAAGAAATAAATATATTAGCTCGAGATTCTCGATAAATTTCCATCCAATTGCGATTACAATCATCACTCTTAAACACTTGGTGTCCATTAGTAGCATAAATCGTACACTTATCTCTGGGGTGTACCGCAATGTCATAAACAAAGCCAGTAGACAACACACCAGTTGGCCGCTGCCAGCTTTTACCGCCATCATAACTATAAAAAAGTCCATGCTCACGAGTGGCTAAATACAAACCTTGAGGATCTTGTGGGTCAACCACTAAACGATAAACGCTAACATCGGCAATACTGGCCAAACCTTTTTCAGTTAATAGAGTAGAAATTTGTTGCCAAGAATTGCCTTTGTCCACAGAAACAAACATGCCCGCCGGTCCAGCCGTGCTATTTTTACTAGAAAAAGATACACAACTAGCTCCAATTAAAACTAAAGAAACCAAAAAGCTAGTTAAAATAATAGCACTTTTTTTCATATATTTATGGTAAATTTAATAAAATGTTTTCAATTAATAATTTAGAATGAATATTTTTTTCTAACATGATTTTAGCTTCTTGAATATGTTTTTCCAACTGGCTGGTTATTTTCGCATTCCAAACCTCTCTGCCCTCTAAATGATGAATATTAAAATTAACTAAACCAGCTTGGCACAAAAAGAAATCCCTGACTAAAATCTGCCATAACGACAAAACCCTTTGCAATCGCTGCCGGACAGCGATATGGTCCGTCTTATCATTAAACAAATCATCAACCTTTTTAATTTTCTGATAAAATGGCTTGCCTAATAATGATTGAAATCGCAAAACTTCTTGTTTTTGCCATTCAAATTCAGTTCTATCATCAAGCCAAGTAATGATTTTACCAGGCAGACCTTGAGACAACCTAGTCATGGTCTCAGCCGTGGCTTCATCAACTTTGTCTTTTAAATAACTTTTTAGTAAAGCGCTTTTTACTGGCTGAAAATATATTATTTGGCAACGGGAAGTAATCGTCGTCGGCAGCTGAGTTTCATCACGGGTTATGATAAACAAAATAGTCTTGTCTGTGGGTTCTTCCAAAGTTTTTAAAAATGCATTGGATGCTTCAGCATTCATCTTTTCCGCATTATCAATCACTGCTATTTTATAGCCACCATAATATGAATGGCGGGCTAAATATTCCCGTAATTCACGGATCTGGGCTACGGTAATATCTTTTTTAGTTTTCTCAGTTTTTTCATCAAACAGCTGCTCCACCAAAGTATAATCGCCATTAATAGCTAATTTTGCCCTCTCTGTTTTTAATAAATCAATAGCCAGTTCTTCTACGACTCGCTTTTTGCCAACCTGTTCTGGTCCAACTAGACAATAGGCATGGCTAAGATTGCCTGCTTGTTTTACTTTAGCAAAAAAACTTAGGACCTGAGCATGACCAATTATGTCACTCATAATATGCTTAGCATATCATATTTTCTGTAAAAGAACAACTCTAGGTTAATAATACCTGCAAAGTTTCTTGGGCAGATTTTTTCCAAGAAAACTGCCAAATTCTCTCGTAACCCTGCTTAATTTTTAACATACATAAATCCTCCTTTTGTAATAAATCCAAAACTGCATGGCTAATTTCCTCCACTTTGTCTGAATCAACATATATGACTGCCCCGCCGCCAACTTCTTCCAAACTACTACCTCGAGAAGCCACCACAGCTGTACCGCAGGCCATGGCTTCTAAAACTGGCAAACCAAAACCTTCATAGAGTGAAGGAAAGACAAAAACCTCGGCCGCTGACATTAAAGCTGGTATATCAGCCTCAACCGCCCAACCAGGGGTAATGATATCATTCTTATACGGACTGCAATCAATAGCAACTTTAACTTCATTATAACCATATCCATGCATGCCCACTAGTAATAATTTAATCTCTAAATTTTGCCTGATTAGATTAAAAGCTTCAATAATTCTTTTAGTATTCTTTTTTTCTTCCAATCGACCCAGAGACATGATATATGGTTTAGCTAAATTGTATTTCTGCAGTATCCCATCAACTACATTCTCAATTTTTCCATATCTTTTATCATAGCCATGGGCAATGACTTTAATTTTGTCCGAACCTAATTCTTTTTTAGTAAATTCCGATGGCACAATCACCTGCCAAAGTTTTCTGACAGCATATTTGGCACTCCACAGACTATACCACCTTTCAAACCAGTTATATGACTTAGGAAATTTGCTAGCTGCCACATCATGTACGGTCATAACAGTTTTTTTCGGATGAATAAGAGGAAAAACATGGGCGGGAATGAAGAGGACATCCGGTCCATGCCAGAGCATTTCCCAACTCAGCCTAATCTGCGTCCATAATCTCTTTGGCGGCCAAGCTAATATTTTAACGCTCCAATTGGGAGGTAATTCAGCTAAATCACCCTGCAAAGGTTTATCTGAATACAAAACCACCCGAATATCTTCGGGCGTAATTTTTTTTAATTCCTGCAACAAATGATAGGCATACCAGCCAACACCGGTTTTTTGTTCCTGATTGGCGCGTGAAGCATCAATACCGATTAACATATTATTTAGTCGCCAAAATTGAACGTTTGTATGATTCCAAATTTTCTAAAGCAATGCCTGTGCCTTTGACTACGCATAATAGCGGCTCATCAGCCACATAACAAGGCACGCCCGTGGCTTGGGAAAATAATTCATCTAAATTGCGCAATTGAGAAGAACCGCCAGACATTATAATGCCCTTATCCATGACGTCAGCAGAAAGTTCAGGCGGCGTCTTATGTAATACTTCCTTTATAGCTTCTACTAAACCCTGCATATCATTGTTCAAAGCCTCAGTCGTATCATCAGAAGTAACTAACAATATCCGCGGCAAACCTGAAATCATATCTCGACCTTTAATTTCCATTTCCAAAGGTTTATTCATAAACATGGCCGAACCGATCGTTATTTTCAATTCCTCGGCTGAACGCTCTCCAATGGCTAAGCTATATTTGCGGCGAATATATTCAGTAATGGACATGTCAAACTTATTACCACCAATTCGTACTGAACCCCAAGAAACAATCCCGCCCAAAGAAATCACCGCGATCTCAGCTGTGCCGCCGCCAATATCTATAATCATATGACCAGAGGCTGAACCAATAGGAATATCTGCACCAATGGCTGCCACAATTGGTTCTTTGATAATATATGCCGCCCGTGATCCTGCCGCCATGGCTGCATCAATTACAGCACGACGTTCTGTGGAAGTAATTCCTGCAGGCACGGCAATCATTACTTCTGGACGAAATAATCTCACGCCACCTAGAGCCTTGTTAATAAAATATCTTAACATGGCCTCCGTAGTATGGTAATTGGCAATCACGCCATCTTTTAAAGGCCGTTCTGCCACAATCGTATCTGGAGTACGGCCAATCATGTCTCGAGCTTCTACCCCAACAGCTAAAACTTTACCATCCCCCTTAGAAATAGCCACCACAGAAGGTTCATTAATTACAACCCCCTTCTTAGGCACATGAACCAAAACATTAGTTGTGCCGAGATCAATGGCGACTTTTTTTATAAGCATATATTAAAATTCTATAGAAAATTTCCTATCTACCCGCAGATCTGTCTGCAAGGTATAAACAGCATCTCCATAATTAGACTGGTTTTCAGCTGGCAAGGCTGACCATATATTTTTACCAAAATCTAGATCTAAAGTCAACTCATGGGCAATTGTTCCCAGCTGTTTCTGAACAAATAATGTGTACAAATTATTGGCTATCTGCTCAGCTATATCTGCCGATAAAAAATATTCCACTCGCAGAGTTTTACTCTGACCATGTTCAATGGAAATAAACTTACCAAACCATGTCTTGTCTAGTTCTTCACCTTGGTCAAAACCAGCAGTAACTAACTGACTACCCTTAGGCACAAAGACGCGAGCATAGGTGCGATAGCGAGAAGTCCGCCAGTCAAAACTACCTGTATGCTGATACTCCATTTCTGTTGTGGCTAAATATCTGTCATCAGTTTGAGGAGTAAGTTTATAAGTCAAAGTCCGAATTATAGCATGGTCAGTTTTTAAAGCTGCTAAATTGGCATCAACCCACAAAAGATAATCACTCTTAACTTGAGCTAATTGTCCAGTCCAATTTTTCGCAGTTATTACCTTTTGTAAATCAGGATCAGAAGTATAAACTAAAATATGTTTTTCCCCAGCCAATTTATCTAATAATTTTAAATAAACTGGCAGATTAAATAAATCAGAACTCACAGTATTGACCAAAGTGCTAAAAAATGGCTGAATTATTTGCTTGCGTTCATGAAAAGCCAAACCCTTATCATCATAGCCATATTCCACCTCGTATTCCAATTTTTCAGTAACATTGTCAGAAGTAAATTCCAAATCTTGAATAATAAGTGGACCAGTAATTTTTAACAATTCTTCCAAGACCGTAGGTGTAAAAGCCACTACCGCGTCAATCCCCTCTGCCTCAACTCCGCCTTCGGCTTGATATAGTTCTAGGGCTTTAGCAGCACTCTGAGTAAAATCCGGCGACCAATTAGCATCACGAAAATACCAGCGGTCAACTTTAAGATGTTCACTTAATGGTTGCGGTGGTACTGGCCGCCAACCATCTGGTGTATTTCTGTCTAAATTTTCTGTACCTTCCAATTGCACAACTTCCAAATGCCCTTGGTTTAATTTGATTACTCCATAGACGCCGATAAAACCACCACCGGGACGCAATTCCGTATTATTTTCAAATAGCACCAAATATGTCATAGACTTATCAAAACCCAAAAAACGCGGCAAAAGATTAAACAAATCTCTGTTTTCTTCATCAACCTGGCGTTGGACAAAATTGGACTGCAATAATTTATGCCAGGAAAACTGTTTACTGGTAGTATAGCCAAGGTAAACTAAAACAAAAATAATTACTAAAAAAAATATTAATAAGGACAACCAAATTTTTCTCTTTTTCTGCATAAAAATATTAATTAGAAATTGACCGACTAATGACAGCCAAATTTTGACTTTCTTTTCTCTTTTTCTGTGACACGTTAAAACCTAGATACTTACCAAACATAAGGTGGGTCACAGCATCAATGGCCGGAATGGCCGCTACAAAAATCATAGTCAATGGCAACAACAGCCACTGCAAGACCATAATAATGTATTTATGGGGCGACTGCGATTCTGGCCGGCGTGGTAGCAGAGGTATGCTCAAAATTGCCGAGATCATCAAACCACACATGGCCATAATCATTAGAGTTTCTAAAAGATGAGGCGCGTTAAAAAACAAAGCACTTTGTCGTACTGATTCTGGAGCTACCCACATTGGCAGACGACCTAAAATGGTAATAATCAAGGCTACCAAACACCAAGACCACTTACCTTCCCATTCAACAAACAACCATTTAAATTTCTTCCACCAGGGAAATTCCTTGCCTTTTTTAGAAAAACTCCAAAGTAAATATGGGATCTGCTCTGTCCCCCAGGCCCAACGCCGTTGCTGGCAATACAAGTTTTTTAAACTCTGCCACCATTTATCATCCCGAACCGTGTCCATGGAAACAGGAACATACATGGGTGTTACCTCATAGTCCCCATTATATCGCAACAAGCACTGAAAGAAAATACGCGAATCTTCAGAAACAATCCGTTTATCGTGATAGCCAGCTTCAACTACGGCTTTGAAACTCATTGAGTGAGAAGAAAAAGTCACCAATGAATCCTGTCGAGCCAGACTGGTCATCATCCAAAAGGTAGTACCAAAGGCCATAACCCGCAACATAGCCGGCGACTCCCACATATTATTATTATATAAAGCCACAGGCTGATAAGAAGACTGCGTGGGATTAGGATGAGTGCAATATAGATATGTGAGATAGGCAAAATATTGGGAATGGCAGACAGTATCAATATCAAAAACCGTTTCAATTACTTTAGCATAATCCCAATTTTTTCCATCAATATATTTTTTCATCTGTCTTTCTGCATATTGCAAATTAGAACCTTTGCCAGGAATTTCCTCTGTCAAATTGGCTGGATGCATGATGCCGACGATATCACCAAAACATTTACCAAAATTTTTTTTAATTTTAGACAAAATCTCCTCATAATTTTTCTGCTTTCTCTCTTCACCGGCAATTACTATAACAAACTTTTCCCTATCATAGGCGGCATTGCAAACACTCTGTACTGCTGTTTTCACGACTTCCCAGCCTTCATTATATAGCGTTAAAAAAACTACATGGCGCTTGTCTTGCCAATTGGTTAATTCATGTTCTAGTTTATCCGCCCAATCAATCTTTCTGGTCTGACGAAAACGCCACCAGGATAGAGTGAGATAGAAAACATAATTAGTAACTTTCAAAACCCAGTAGATATCAAAAAGAATAATA
>CAZRZS010000008.1:8617-19039 GCA_964604685.1 uncultured Gammaproteobacteria bacterium | reverse complement strand
GCGGCAAAGAATTCATACTTAGTAAACTTCAGCATCTCAGCAAAGAGATTGTTAGGAAAAGTCTCTATTTTGGTATTGAAGTCGCGCGCCAGGCCATTGTAAAAACGGCGGCTGGCTTGGATTTTATTTTCCGTGTCAGAAAGTTCATCCATAAGTTGTGCCACATTTTGGTTGGCTTTTAAGTCTGGATAAGCTTCTACAGCGATTTGCAATTTGCCGAGCATATTGCCAAGCTGGCTTTCAAGTTTGCCAAGTTCTGCGGAATTACCTTTTTCTTGAGCCGAAACTGCTCCGGCTCGAGCTTTAGTGATGTTTTCCAAGAGTTCGCGTTCATAGGTCATGTAGCCCTTGACGCTGTTTACCAGGTTGGGGATGAGATCATGGCGTCTTTTGAGCTGAACGTCAATGTCGCTCCAGCCTTCTTTGGCACGGTTGTTGAGGCGTACTAATCCGTTGTAAAGAGCCACGAGCCATAAGACTACGACTACCACAACGGCTAACACTATATATAGTGCTGTCATATTTAGATGAGTTAAGAATAAATTTGGCTTTTTTGTTAGTTTATTATATAATATAATTATTAATTAAACAAATGCTATGGTACCTATTTATGATCGCGATGATCAATTTGCTATAGAGCATATTGATAAATTAAAAATAGCGGGAAAACGGCGAGTAGTATACGAAGTTGAACATAGAGAAGAAATTTCCCCTAGATTAACAACTTTGTTTAAGCATCTTGAAGTAGTTGATTTGACATCCTTGAATGTTAAATTAAAACAATTGGGTGGCTGGTGTCCTACCGGAGAGGCGGTGGCGGGCGAGGATGAGATAAAAATATTTGGCAAGGTAAGAAAAATTATGTCTGTTAGCGAACATGGCAATGTTGAATTAAATCCATTGTATAAAAGTAAAGTTAATATTTTATCACCTGAATTTGATTTTTTAGATAATTAAATAATTTTTTTAACATAAATAATATATGGATGAACAAACTAGCATTTTACATGGAGTCATCAATGATGATTTAAGGGGGGCAAGTCTGTCTGACAAAGGTGTGTCAGCAGGAGGAGAATTTAGGAAACCGTTTACAGCTTCTAGAGAAAAAATTTATAATGATATTATTGAGAAATATGATTTGCATACTGGCAAACGCACAACCTTAAGAGGTTCTATGGCCTATGAAATAATTTATTTAGATGAAGCCAGAGGAAAAGTAGTATTAAAACAAGTTGGGGGCAGTGATGTTTCAGTCCGTAAAGTTAGTGATTCTGAATTTTTAGATAATCTTTTTGATCCAGAAGAGAATCCAGAAGAAAATCAGGTAGAATAATTTATGACAATAATTATTTTCATTTTAATTCTTGGTCTTCTTGTGCTCGTTCATGAGTGGGGTCATTTTATTTGTGCTCGTAAAACCGGCATGCGCGTGGAAGAATTCGGTTTTGGTTTTCCACCTCGGGCTTTTGGCGTTTATAAGAATCCTGTAACTGGTAAATTCAAATGGGTTTGGGGTAAAGGCAAAAGTAGTTTGAAAGAAACAGTTGGCGGCGAAGCCATGACTGGTGATGAATTTCCTAATACAGTTTATTCTCTCAACTGGTTGCCATTGGGCGGTTTTTGCAAAATCAAAGGTGAAAATGGCGAAGCCATGGCTGAACCAGATAGTTTTGGTTTTCAAAAGGCTTGGAAGCGGGCATTAGTTTTGGTGGCTGGAGTAAGTATGAATTTTTTGTTAGCCTGTATTTTATTAGGCATTGGTTTTATGATTGGTTTGCCTGCTGATATGTCTATGGGGGTTGATGACAAGGCAATTGTGGTTGAACCAGCCCAAGTCATGGTACAAGCAATCAGCAAAGACTCGCCAGCGGATAAAGCTGGATTAGCCTATGGTGACACAATTTTATCATTAGATGGTCAAGCAGTTGTCAGTACTGAAAATATGATTACATATATTCAAGCTCATCAGGATGATGAAATTGCTGTGGTTGTGCAAAGAGTTGAGGAACAATTGACATATAATCTAACACCAGAGCTATTGAGGGAGACTGATGAATATGAACAAATTGGTTTGATTTTGGCTGATGCAGGTATTATCCGTTATCCTTGGTATGTGGCCATATATAAAGGATTTATAGCTGGAGCAATCGGCGTGATTAATATTGTTTTTTCTTTTTATATCGTCATTAAAAATTTAATTCTTGGCCAAGGTTTAGTTTTTGAAGTAGCCGGTCCGGTGGGTATTGCCGTGATGGTAGGAGACAGTTTGCGTTTAGGTGTGAATTATTTGATAAATCTTACGGCCATGCTATCATTAGTTTTGGCCGTAATTAATATTTTACCCATTCCGGCTTTAGATGGGGGCAGAATTTTGTTTATTGGCATAGAAAAGCTAATTCGCCGGCCGGTGCCGATAAAATATGAACAAATGGCACATACCATTGGTTTTGTCCTGTTAATGGCCCTGATTGTGGTGGTGACTTGGCGGGATGTGGCAGGATTATTTTAAAGTTTATGGGGGATATTATAAAATTTAAACCGCCTAAGATTGACAAGGTGAGTGATAATTCTGAGGAAGCACAAGTTTTTAATTTTCAAGAATCTTTAGAACGAATAAAATTATACAGAGTGAGAAAGTTAGTGGAAGAAATTATGGCGGAGTTAATGCCAGATAAAGAAGAATTTGAAAATTTTGGTGTTGGTACAACTCGAGAGGAAGTCATAAATAGAATAGCTGAAATTATGGCAGAGGATGAAAATAGCGGTGAAGTTGTAAGTTATATAAGTCAATTAAAAGCACAAATTTCAATTGATACTAGTATTTCTAATCTGATCAAGACTGAAATATATAGTAAACTAGGCATACTTGTAAACAGAGTTAGAGCCAGACTAAGGAATGGGGAAATATAGGATTATTTTTTATTAGTGAAAGATAATTTAATATGCGAGAGCAATTGGAAAAAATTAAAAAAGATTTTTTCAAAGATCTTGAGCAAGTCAAGGATACTTTGCAGTTAGAAGAGCTGGAGCAGAGGTTTTTTTCGCGTCGTTCGGGTGAAATTACTCGGGTTTTAAAAAATTTAAAAGATTTATCCGGAGAAGCAAAAAAAGAGTTTGGTAAATTGGCCAATGAGATTAAAAAAGAACTGGAACAGACTTTTTTTGAAAAAAAAGCCGAGTTGGAACAAACTAAATCTGCTAATTTAGTGGAAACAGAATGGCTGGATGTTACTCAACCTAAATTACCCAAGAAAGAATCAGGGCATCTGCATCCTATGACTATTGTTCATAATGAATTAGAAGATATCTTTACTTCTATGGGTTTTATGATTTTAGATGGGCCAGAGTTGGAAAGTGATTATTATAACTTTGAAGCGTTGAATATTCCAAAGACATCACCAGCCCGGGATTCTCAAGATACATTTTTTATTAAAGATCATTATGATTGGGTGATGCGTACCCAGACTTCACCAGTACAAATACGAGCTATGCAGAAATATGGGGCGCCTTTACGAGCCATAGTTCCAGGCAGGTGCTTTCGTAATGAAGCCACGGATGCTTCTCATGAACATACTTTTTATCAGCTAGAAGGATTGCTTGTGAATAAAGAAATTTCTATAGCTAATTTGATTGGGGTCATGAAGGAATTGCTAGAGGGAGTATTAAAAAGAGCCGTGGAAATAAGATTGCGGCCAGGACATTTTGATTTTGTAGAGCCGGGTTTTGAACTGGATATGAAGTGTTTGGTTTGTGAAGGCCAGGGTTGCGGTGCTTGTGGCCATTCTGGCTGGGTTGAAACTTTACCCTGCGGTTTAGTTCATTCCGAAGTTATTAAAGCTGGCGGCTTGGATCCAAAAGAGTGGACAGGTTTTGCCTTTGGTCTTGGTTCTATGAGATTGGCCATGCAGAAATTTGGAATTGAAGACATCCGCTATTTGCACTCGGGAAATTTAAATTTTCTAAAACAATTTTAATATGTTGGTTAGTTTTGCTTGGCTCAAATATTATGTAGATTTGCCTGAAACTTTAACTCCAGCAGAGTTAGCTTTGCAATTGACTATGAGTACAGTAGAAGTGGAAAGTGTTAAAGATCAAGCAGAATTTTTGGATGGCGTGGTCGTTGGTGAAATTTTGGAAATAACTAAGCACTCTGATGCTAATAAATTACAAGTTTGTACAGTCAGTGATGGCAGTGAAAATTATCAAGTAGTTTGCGGGGGAATAAATTTAAAAACAGGTATGAAAGTGGCTCTGGCCAAGATTGGCGCTAAAGTGCAATGGCATGGAGAGGGGGAATTAGTAGAGTTAGCCAAGGCTAAAATTCGTGGTGTAGAATCAAATGGCATGATTTGTGCTTCAACTGAAATTGGCTTAGGAGAATTATTTCCTTTGAAAGATAATAAAGAAATTTTAGATTTATCCGGCTTAGATTTTAAAGTTGGTCAGCCATTGTTTAAAGCTCTAGGTTTAAATGATGCTGTATTTGATATTGATAATAAGTCTATGACCCATCGGCCAGATTTATGGGGCCACTATGGTCTGGCCAGAGAAGTGGCGGCTTTAAATAAACAAAAGTTAAAGAATTATCAAGCGGCCACAATTAAAGCAGGTAAAGAAGTTAAATTAAAAGTTGAAGTTAAAGATAAAGAATTATGTCCCCGTTATCTGGCTGTGGCTATAGCCGGTATTAAAATTGCACCTTCGCCACAATGGCTGCAGAAGTTATTATTAGCAGTGGGTTTGCGGCCAATTAATAATATTGTTGATATTACTAATTTTCTTTTATTAGATTTAGGCCAACCCATGCATGCCTTTGATAAACGGCAGTTAGTTGGCGACAAAATTATTGTTCGTCGGGCCAAAGTCAACGAGAAATTTACGACTTTGGATGAACAGGAACATAAATTAGATGAGACAATGTTGTTGATTGCTGATGAGAAAAAAGCTGTTGCCTTGGCTGGCATTATGGGTGGTTTAAATAGTGAAATAAAAGAGGACACGACAACTATTGTTTATGAGTCAGCAAATTTTGATGCTACGAATATTCGTCGTACAGCTGTTAAGCTTGGCTTGCGCACGGAGTCTTCTGCTCGCTTTGAAAAGAGTCTTGATCCTAAGCATGCTGAACTGGCTCTAAAGCGGGCTGTGGAATTGACTCTGCAGATATGTCCTGATGCCAAGGTAATTAGTCCTGTAGTTGATGAAGCATATTTTAAATTAAATCAAGGCCCAATTAAATTGGATTTAGAGTTTTTAAAGATGAAAATGGGAGTTGAGGTGGAAAAAAAACAAGTAATAAATATTTTAGAGAGTTTGGGTTTTGGCGTGAAAGAAAAAAAGGAAAATTTGCTGGTGACAGTACCAACTTGGCGAGCCACTAAAGACATTTCTATTCCTGAAGATTTAGTTGAGGAAGTTGCTCGGGTTTATGGTTATGATAATATTACCACTTGTCTACCAGAGTTCCCTATTATACCACCAGAAAGAAATGAATTAAGACTGCTGGAGAGGAAATGCAAAGATATTTTAAGTAAGGAATACAGTTTTAGCGAAAGCTATAATTATTCTTTTGTTTCACCTCTAATTTTAGAAAAATTAGGCATGGACATAAAGGCTCATATTGAATTGGCTAACCCTATAGCCAAAGACCGGTCATATTTGCGCAGAAGTTTACTGCCCAATTTACTTGAAAATGTTGAAAAGAATCTGCATTCTGTAGAAAATTTAAAATTATTTGAGATTGGCAAGATTTTTGATAAAAATAATAATGGTGAACATATTAAAGAAGATAGTGATGAATTTTTACCGCGCCAGGATATAATATTAGAATTAGTTTATAGCGCCAAGGGGGATGAAGAACCTTTCTACGAAGCTTCCAGTGCTTTGGCTGGTTTGCTTAATAAGTTAGGCGTAGCTTATGAGCTAAAAGTTTTAGCAGAGGGGCCAATTTACTTGCATCCAGGGCGTCAAGCTGAAGTGCTGGTCATTGGCGAGAGTCTTGGTTTGGTAGCTGAGCTCCATCCTCATGTCCAACTAAGTTTGGGAATTAATAGCCGGGTTAGTTTCGTGGAATTGAATTTGAATAAACTATTGGCATATGTCACAGACAAAAGTAAATATATAAAAATGTTCCTCTATCCAGCTATACAGAGAGATATTGCTTTTGTGGTGGATAAAAAAGTTGAGCATAGGGCAATTACTAAAGTTTTAGAAAAAGTTGATAAGCTTATTCACTCAGTAGAATTATTTGATGTTTTTGTTGGCGGCAAGGTTGGAGAGAATAAAAAAAGCTTGGCCTACCATTTACTTTATCAATCGGCCGAGCGTACTCTGACTTCAGAAGAAGTTGATGAGATACAAAAGAAGGTAGCCGAAGTTTTAGAAAAGAAATTTAAGGTTGAAGTAAGAAAATAGTTGCAATTTTTGTAAAAGTTTGATATAATATATTTATTAATAAAATAAACTTATGAAGGCGTCATGCTTGCCTTTGTAAAGGGAGGTAAATATGTTTGAAACTTCACGTGATTTACTATTCGTGGTTTTATCACTCTGCATCTTGTGGTTTACAGTCTTTCTCTGCTGGCTACTTTATCAGGCTGGTCGAGTTTTAAGAAATGTTAATGACATTGTCGAGAATATCACTCAGAAATTGGAAATGATTACCGACGCAGTGCATTTTATTCGCGATAAAGTAGATAATCTTTCAGGAAAAATGAATATAGTGAGTACAATGATGTCAGGCTTAGCTGAGAAATTTATTGTTAATAAACTTTCAAATAGTCTGGAGGCCAGAGCAACTAAAAAAACTACTAGAAAAAAGACATCGCAGAAGAAAAAAAAATAATAATTTTAGCAAATTAAACTCTCTGCATAGAGAGTTTTTTAATAGTTGCTTTTCCTTTTTAAATACGGTAAGATAGTTTTACTATGACTGACTTTGTCCATCTTCATGTTCACAGCCACTATTCACTTTTAGATGGTTTAACTAAAATAAAACCTTTGGTTAAGACTGCCAAAGAGCGAGGTTTTACAGCTTTGGCTCTGACTGATTATGGTTCCATGTATGGCGTTATTGAATTTTATCAGGCTTGTCATAGAGAAAAAATTAAGCCAATTATTGGCTTTGAGGCCTATGTCGCCCCGCGTTCTCGCCATGATAAAGATCCTCAAATTGATAAAGAATTATGCCATTTAGTATTATTAGCGGAAAATTATACTGGCTACAAAAATCTCATGAAGCTATCCTCTTTGGGGCATTTAGAAGGCTGGTTTAATGATAAGCCACGGATTGATAAGGAATTATTAAAAGAATTTCATGAAGGCATAATTGCTTTGTCAGGTTGTATTCGAGGTGAAGTGCCACAGTTGTTAAAAGACGATAAAATTGCAGAGGCGGCTAAAGCCGCTAAAGATTATGAACAAATTTTTGGTAAGGATAATTTTTATCTAGAGCTTCAAGACCATCCGGCCATTGCCGGTCAGATTGATGTTAATACCAAGCTTATTCAATTATCTAAAGATACAGAGATACCATTAGTAGTGACACGGGATGTACATTATCTTAAGATTGACGATGCTGAGGCTCAAGATATTTTAACTTGTATTCGCGAAGGTTGGCATATAGAACAAATACAACGGGAAGATTATCGTCAAGTTGATCGTTCATTAAATACAGCTAAAGATATTGAATCACGTTTTCGACATGTGGCTGAAGCATTGTTTAATACAGTCAAAATTGCTGAGCGTGTTGATATTAAAATTCCTTTGCATGAGTGGCATTTTGCCCCAGTTGATTTGCCCATAGGTAAAACTGCTGATGAGGTTTTGCATGATCTTGTTTATACAAACGTGGAAAAATTTTATGGGGTAAAAACAACTGAGATTAAAAAACGACTTGATTATGAATTAGGTGTGATTTCTAACAAGGGTTATTCGCCATACTTTTTATGTGTAGCTGATTATGTGCAATATGCCAAAGACCATGGTATTGTTGAAACCACGCGTGGTTCAGCCGCTGGTTCTTTAGTTTCGTATGTAATTGGTATTACTACAGTTGATCCTTTGCATTTTAATTTGCCTTTTGAACGTTTTTTAAATCCGTATCGACCGTCGCCGCCTGATGTGGATACGGATTTTGCGGATGATCGGCGTGATGAAATGATTGAGTATGTTACACAGAAATATGGGGCAGATAAAGTTGCTCAAATTATCACTTTTGGAACTATGGCTGCACGGGGAAGTGTGCGTGATGTTGGGCGAGCCTTAGGGTTATCATATAGTTTTTGTGATCAGGTCGCTAAGTTGATTCCTTTTGGCGCTCAAGGTTTTCCTATGACTATAGAGAGGGCATTAAAAGAGGAACCAGATTTGAAAAAATTGTATAAAAATAATATTGAGGTTAAACGTTTGCTTGATCTATCCCAAAAGGTTGAAGGTTGTGCCCGTCATACTTCAATCCATGCGGCTGGAGTAGTGATTTCTCCAACGCCTTTGACAGATTTTACACCTGTACAGCGGGAGTCTGGCGGAGATAAAATTATCACACAATATGAGATGCATGCTGTAGAGACAGCTGGTGTTCTTAAAATGGATTTTCTTGGTATTCGCAATTTATCTATTTTAGGAAAAGTTGTTGAGATTGTGGAAAAAACAATCGGTGATAAGATTGATATATATAACTTACCTTTGGATGATACCAGGACTTTCCGTATGTTAGCCCGTGGTGAAACCATGGGCACTTTCCAATTGGGAGGTACAGGCATGACGCGTTGGATTAAAGAATTGCAGCCAACCACTGTAGATGACATTATGGCTATGATTGCTTTGTTTAGACCAGGACCAATGGCCATTATTCCTGAATATATTGCTCGCAAGCACGGTAAAAAACCAGTTGAATATTATCATCCCAAGATGGAGAAATTTTTAGAAAAATCTTTTGGTTTGTTGGTTTATCAGGATGATTTGTTATTTACCGCTATTGAATTGGCGGGTTATGATTGGACGACGGTGGATAAGTTTCGTAAAGCTGTAGGTAAAAAAATTCCTGAAGAAATGGCTAGACAGCATGAAATTTTTGTAGCTGGTTGTCAAAAACACAGTCAGATGACTCGGGGTGAGGCAGAAATGATTTGGAATTTATTTGAGCCTTTCCAAGGTTATGGTTTTAATAAAGCACATGCCGCTTCTTATGGTATTGTGGCTTATCAAACGTCGTATATGAAGGCCCATTATCCTGTACAATATATGACAGCTGTTTTACAAGCTGAAGCTGGTGATGCTGATAAAGTGGCAGAAATTATTCATGAGTGTCAACGTTTGGAAATAGAAGTCTTGCCGCCAGATGTAAACGAGAGCTTTCGTAACTTTGCCATGGTCTCTAAACCAGGCGAACCAGGCAGAATTCGCTTTGGTTTAATGGCTGTTAAAAATGTAGGTGATCATATTTGTGATGTAATTTATACGGAAAGAAAACAAAATGGACCTTATCAATCACTTGAAGATTTTTTGGAAAGGGTAAATGATAAAGATTTGAATAAAAAATCTTTGGAGAGCTTAATTCAATCTGGAGCCATGGATTGTCTTGGCTATGATCGGGGGGTTCTGTTAGATAGTATTGACAATATTTTGGGTTTTATTCATCAAATTAGAGAGAAAAGTATTACCAGTCAGCACTCTTTATTTTCTGGTACAGATATTACCATGGATAACAAAGTAGTTTTAAAAAAGGCTGCTAAAGCTACTCTAGAAGAAAGATTGATTTGGGAGAAAAATTTGTTGGGTCTATATGTTACTACCCATCCATTTACATATTTCCAAAAATTAGTTGGCGATAGTTTAATGCCACTTAATCAAGTAGAAGAATTAGGCCGCAATGCTTGGGTAGTTATAGGAGGAATTGTGGAAAAAGCTAAAAAGAAAATTACTAAAACCGGCGCTACGATGATGTTTGTCATAATTCAAGATGCCAATGCTTCGGTTGAGTTGTTGATTTTTCCTAAAGTTTATGAACAAACAGCTGATATCTGGCAAGAGGGTAATGCGGTTTGTTTAGTTGGCCGAACACCTAAAGAAGAAGGTGATACCAAAATTTTTGTAAACAAAGCTGAAGTTATTAATAAAGATAATGCTAAACAAGTTTGCCATCGTTTATCACATGGTACATCAATTAAAGATTATGCTCCGCAATTACAGCAAAAGTCAGTGGTTATTAACACAACCAAGGATGAACTGAAAAAATATGCTAACAAGCTGAAAGCGATTTTTTCCGAATTTCCCGGTGAATATAATGTCTATATCAAGGTCGGTAATAGCACTATTCGATCGCAGGCTAAGGTAGATTGGCATTCCGTGGTTTTAGATGAATTAGAAAAAGTAGTTGGCGAGGGTAAAGTGGAAGTGTTTGAGTAGTGATTGTAGTGATTG
>CAZRZS010000008.1:0-8517 GCA_964604685.1 uncultured Gammaproteobacteria bacterium | reverse complement strand
AAAAGTAGTTGGCGAGGGTAAAGTGGAAGTGTTTGAGTAGTGATTGTAGTGATTGCTTAAAAAACGGACTCAATGTCCGTTTTTATATATTTTCAATTTGAATTTTGGATTTTTTTATTCATATATCTTCCAGTTAGGTTCAGCCTTCAAGTCTGGCCAAGGTGTAAAGTCTTTTTTTATAGCATGATAATAGCCAGCCAGAGCGATCATCACCGCATTATCCATGGCATATTTGATTGGGGGGGTTAAAAATTTGATTCCGTTTAATTTTTTTTCTAAAGTTTGGCGTAATTTTTTATTAGCAGAAACTCCACCGGCTAGAATCACAGTCTGGGGATTATATTTTTTTACAGCTTTAAGTGTTTTACTTATTAAAACATCAACAATGGCTTGTTCAAAACTGGCACAGAAGTCATTTTTATCTATTTCAGGATGATCACGCAAGTAGTACAATGCTGAAGTTTTTAAGCCAGAAAAACTAAAATCAAAATTGTCTTCATTTAACATTGGTCTGGGGAAATTAATCATATCTATATTACCTAGCTTAGCCTGTTGAGAGATTTTTGGTCCGCCGGGATAGTCAAAATCTAGTAATTTGGCCACTTTGTCGAAACATTCGCCAGCAGCATCATCTCTGGTTGCACCAATTTGTTTATATTTACCCGGTTTCTTAATTAAAATCAGTTCTGTATGACCGCCACTGGCCACCAGTGCTAAGGCCGGGAAGTCATTTTTTTTTTCCAATTCTACCGAATAAATATGGCCTTCAATATGATTAATACCGACCAAAGGCAGATTCCAAAGATAGGCGAGAGTTTTGGCGGTTTCAACACCAACCAAGAGCCCGGTGATTAAACCTGGCCCAGCAGTTACAGCAATTATGTCTGGTTTGTTTTTGTTGATAACTTCTTCAATGACTGGTAAGATTTTTTCAGCATGCATGCGGCCAGCTATTTCTGGAACTACGCCGCCATATTTTTTATGTACTTCAATCTGGCTAGCGGTCTTTTCTGAGAGGACTGCAAAACCAGCCTGATTAGCTTCAACTAAGGCTACGGAAGTGTCATCACAAGAAGATTCTATAGCAAGAATTTTCATAGTATTTCTAAACTTATATTCAGAGCTTGACTTGAGTGGGTTAGAGCGCCTAAAGAAATAATATCAACACCAGAATTATAGTATTGTTGAATATTTTTTTTAGTTATACCACCAGAAGCCTCATAAATTATGTTTTTAGCAGATAGTAGTTTGATGGTTTTTTTGATTTGTTTTGCTGTCATATTATCAAACATAATGGCGCCTGGTTTAAAGCAACTTGCCCAAAGAGCCTGTTTTTTATTCTCTACTTCAATTTCCCAAAAGGTGTTTTTGAGAGCTTGTAATTTAGTCTCTAGATGAGAATTGGTAAATTTAATATGGTTGTCTTTAATAAGGATAAAATCATAAAGGCCCAAACGATGTGTGCCGCCTTTGCCTAGCGCCACAGCCTTTTTATCTAGCACCCCCCATTGGGTTTTACGAGTAGGTACAATCAAGGGACCATTTTTTTTAACTAATTTATTTGTTTCTGTAGCAATACCAGACAAGCGTTGTAAGATGTTTAAAATGGTGCGTTCTAATTTTAAGATGTCTTTTATACTGCCAGTAAATTCTAAAATTTTATCCCCCTTTTTCACTTTTTGGCCGTCTTTTTTTCTAAATTGGCTTTTTATCCTATGTTTTTGCAATAGCCAAATCACTTCTTCTATACCAGCTATAATTCCGATTTGTCTGGCAGTAATCTGTCCTCTGACTGTTTGGTTTTTTTTAATTAGTTTTTTGGTAGTTATATCACCTTTGCCAGCAAGGTCTTCCTTTATCAAAAAATCAGTAAGAATGGCAACCTGTCTGCGATATTTCTGATTTTTAAGCGTGAGTTTATTTTGTTGTCTAAAATATTTATTTATTTTTTGTTTTTTGGTCATATTTTTGTCTTATGGCTGTGCCAGAAATATTAATATTTTTTTTAATGATTTTGACAGTATATCCTTTTTCAAGAAATAAATTTTTAACTAATTCATTTCCAGTATATACTACATCAAATTTACCCACGATATTTTTTACGTGTTCTACCCACTTGGGGGGATTATGAATATCAGGTATGGCAATAATTTCATAATTTAAATTACTTTTGTCCAGTTTTTTTGTTATCATTTTTCGTCGTTCTGTAAAGCTATATGGATTATTTTCAGTTCCGCTGTATTGGGCAGAGCCAATGCCGATTATAATTTTATCAGCTTCAATTTGGGCAAATGCATCTAGATGTCCTTTATGAAATGGTTGGAAACGACCAATGAAGAGGGCAATCATAAACAGAGTAAAAAGTTTTTAAAGTTTACAAATTGGAGCTATTATTCTTTTGTGGCTTGAATTTATTATTATTTTTTTCATTTTTTTAACTTTACTTTTTTCAAATTCATCTAAACTTTGATTATTTTCAATTGCTATTAATATTTTATCTAGTTTTTCATAACTCATACCTAATTCCTCTTCATCATACTGGTCTTTCCACAGTCCGGCAGTGGGTCGGCGAGTAATGATTTCTTCAGGTACGTTTAATTCGCGCGCCAGCTCAAAAATTTGGGTTTTGTATAAATTAGCAATCGGTAAAATATCGGCGGCGCCATCACCATACTTGGTAAAATAGCCTGTCATAATTTCGCTTTTATTTCCTGTGCCGAGAACTAAGCCATTGATTTCATTCGCTTTAGCATAGAGAAGAGACATGCGAATGCGGGCTTTTAGATTTCCTAAAACTATTTTATTTTGGTAAACATTAGTGGCTGTTTGGAAGCTTTTGACAATTTTGTCAATATTGATTATTTCATAATTAATACCCAAATTTTCTGCCACTAATTTACTCAAAAGCAAATCATCTTCACTATTGGAAGATGAAGGAGATAGGATGCTAAAGATTTTATTTTTGCCTAAAGCTTTAACTGCTAAGTAAGCAACAACTGCAGAGTCCACGCCACCGGAAAGGCCAATAACAGCTGGTTTTTTGCCAGCTTGTTGTTTGATAAATTTGGTGATTTTTTGGGCGGTTTTTGTATATTTCATCATAGTGGAGATATTGTAGCAAAAAATTAAGTTAATTACTACCCCCTAAACTTGACAAAACTTTCATTTTGCCAAGTTTAGGGGGTATTTTGGAAAGAATTTAGAATTATTACAAAAACTTGCTTTTTTCAGTAGATTTGGGTAAAATATGTTCAAACTTGGTTGTAAAGATATACTGGATGTTTAAATAAGTCAGGGTAGCTCAGTTGGTAAGAGCGTAGGATTCATAACCCTAAGGTCGGGAGTTCAATTCTCCCCCCTGACACAACTTATCAAAAAAAACATCCATATATAATATAAATAATGGATGTTTTTTTTACTGCTTTATGTGAAATTATTTCTTTAAGGCATCTTTTAGTCCCTTGCCAGCTTTAAATTTTGGTACAGTGACTGGCGGAATTTGGATTTTTTGAGAGGGGTTTTGTGGATTAACCCCGATCCTACCAGCGCGAGTTTTGGCAGAGAATGCGCCAAAACCAGCAATATTTACTTCACCTCCACTGGTTAGAGTAGAAGTGACAATCTCAACGAAAGCAGCCATCATTTCTTCGCCTTCTTTTTTTGAAGCGCCGATTTTGTTAGCAATGGCTTGCGCCAATTCTGCTTTATTCATAGGCTAAAGTTAATTAGAAGTTAATTTTTTAGCTTAATTTACATTAGTATATTACCATTTTTGTAAAAATGCTGTCAATAGAGCCAAAAAACGTATGTGGATAACAAAAACTCCCTTTGTTTGGGGAGTTTTTTGTGTATAGGATGTAATTTATCTGGCGTATTCAATCACTCTGGTTTCACGAATTACATTAACGCGGATTTCACCGGGGTATTGCAACTCATTTTCAATCTTGCGAGCAATATCTTTAGCTAGATTGTATGATTGGTAATCATCAACCTCTTCAGCTTTGATAAACACGCGAACTTCACGTCCAGCCTGAATAGCATAAACTTTTTCCACACCAGGGAAGTCGGCAGCGGTTTTTTCTAGTTCTTCTAAACGAGCCACAAATTGTTCATAAGTATCACGTCTAGCACCGACACGAGAACCAGAGATAGCATCAGCGGTTTTAACAATTTGAGTATAGACATTGGTTGGCTTGTCATCATGATGATGAGCCGCGGCATCACAGGTATCTTGGTCCATGCCAAATTTTTTAAGAATGGTTTGGCCAATTTCAGGATGACCGCCTTGAGTTTCTTGATCTACGGCTTTGCCAATATCGTGGAAGAAACCGCATTTTTTAGCCTTGGCTGCATCTAAACCCAGATCAGCAGCAATTAAACCCGATAGGTGAGCCACTTCCATTGAATGGTTGATGATGTTTTGACCATAGGAAGTGCGATATTTCAAACGGCCGACAATGGAAACTAATTTAGGATCTAAACCAGTAATACCAAGCTTATACAGCGCTTCTTCACCAGCTTTTTTAATATCCAAAGATAATTCTTTTTTGGCTTCTTCAATAAATTCTTCAATGCGAGCTGGTTGAATGCGACCGTCTTTGACAAGTTTTTCTAGAGCGACTTGGCAAACCCGGCGGCGAATGGGAGAGAAACCAGAAATAAGGATCATGTCCGGGGTTTCGTCAATAATCAATTCACAGCCAGTTAGTTTTTCAATGGTTTTAATATTGCGACCATCTTTACCAATAATCCTACCTTTCATTTCATCATTGGGCAGGTTAACGGCTGTTGAAGTGGTTTCTGAAGAATGGTCAGAAGCACAGCGTTGGATGGCATCCATAACAATTTCTCTGGCTTTGTTTTCATAGGTTTCTGAATTTTCTTTTTCTATTTTCAAAATTCGCCCCATCAAATCATCTTTGACTTGCTTTTCCGTTATCTCAAAAAGTTCTTGTTTAGCCTCTTCTTTGGAATAGCCGGAAATAGTTTCTAGTTTTTTTAAGGCTTTTTCATGGGCTTCATCAACCCTAGCTTTGATAGCTTGAATTTCTTCAACTTTTTGTTGAAGTTTTTCCTTGCGGCCTTCAAAATTCAAAAGTTGCTTGTCAAACATGGATTCACGTTGTTCCAAGCGTTTTTGAAGATTAGCGAGGTCATGACGGCGTTGGTTTTCCTCTTGTTTGGCTTCATCTATAACTTTAATGGCTTTTTCTTTAGCTTTGAGCAAGATTTCTTGCTCTTTGTTTTTAGCTTCATTAACAATCTTTTCAGCACGAGCTTCAGCTGAGTTAGCTTGGGCTTGGGCCAATTGCTTGCGGATGAAGTAGCCAATGAAAAAACCAATCAGCAAGCCAACTGCAGCCACTGCGAGAATTATAATTTCTGACATAAAAAAATTTCTCATTAACCATGAGGAATCGGGGCGTTTTTATAACGCTTATGATATACGAATAAGGAAGCCTCTCAGATGAGACTTAGCAAAATGATTTTCAGAAGAAAAATTATTTGCGTAGTTAAGGGTCATAGACAGCCATTTCTTACCTGCTTGCATATATCAATAATCGATTCCGACACAGTAATATTTACTTAAATTAATGAGTTTAGTATAGCAGATATGACAGAGATTGTCAAGACTGTGTTTTAAGAGAGGAATGACTGTATAGGTGTGGATAATTTAAGGTTTGTTGATAAGAAGAAACATATGATACAATAATACCGTATGAGAGATAAAAGTCAAAGAATCAAAGGTTGGGGCGTGGTTGATAGTGATGGTAGTGAAATTTGGGACACTGATCCAGTTTTTATAGGGCTACAGGTAACTTGGCAAGACAAATTAAAACTTTTGTTTTATCCCAAGAAGTTTTTGTTGTATCGATTTATTGCTAAACATGTTAACAAGCAGAGGGGCAAGATTAGAATTTTAGATGTTGGTTGCGGTACAGGGGCGGCAGTTGTGGATTTAAAAAAATTATTCGGCCGCCGCGTTGAAGTCATTGGTGTTGATGTGGTGCATTTGCAAGTGGATCTAGCCCGCCAGAAAATTAAACAGCAGGGCGTCTGGGCAGAAGTAAAATGGTATGATGGCAAAAGTCTGCCGTTTATAGATGAAAGTTTTGATGCCGTCTATACTTCTGACGTATTGGGTCATGTGGAAGACGTGCGGACTTGGTTGTTAGAATTAAACCGAGTCTTAAAATCAAATGGCGTGTTGGCTATGTTTTCCGAATCTAAGTTAGGCAAGCATGCCTGGCTGAGAAATTATTTATTCAAACGAGGTTTAAATGTTGATCCTCATGAGAACTATCATATTTCTTTGTATTCCCGAACTTTGCTGCATGAATATATAGAAGAAGCTGGTTTTTATATTAAGAGAATTTATTCAGCTTTCTGGGCGAGTTTTTTAGTTCATCCAGATGAGTTTTATGAGAAATTACAAAGTCAGAAAAAGTTTCCTGTGTTGAGATGTTTAAACAAAATATTATTTTTGGTGAAAAAGAAAACTCATCCAGTTTCTACAGCTTTAGGCGAGCTTTATGGTTTAGTGGAAATGCTAACTTTAGGTCGCTGGCTTGAAGCACAGGGATATATTATCTTAGCTAAGAAAAAGTGATATAATGGTATAACTATGAATAAATTAGAACAACTCGCTAAACTTATCCGCTATTACATCCTCACCTCTACCACAGTAGCTGGTTCAGGTCATCCAACTTCATCTTTGTCAGCTACGGATTTAATGACAGTGTTAATGTTTGGCGGATATTTTAAAAGTTTTTTAAATAAGTCCAGCCATCCGAATAATGACCGTTTAATTTTTTCTAAAGGTCATGCGGCGCCGTTGCTGTATTCTTTGTATGCTGCCGCAGGAAAGGTTTCTGAAAAGCAATTAAAAACTTTACGGAAATTTAGCAGTCCTCTAGAAGGCCATCCTACCAAAAAGTTTCTATATACAGAAGTAGCCACTGGTTCTTTGGGACAAGGCTTGTCAGTTGGCGTGGGTATGGCTATTAATGCTAAATATTTGGATAAGCTTTCATATACCACCTATGTCCTGCTTGGCGACAGTGAAATGGCCGAAGGTTCCAATTGGGAAGCTTTGCAAATAGCTAGCTATTACAAATTAAATAATTTAGTCGGTATTATTGACGTTAATCGTTTGGGTCAGCGTGGCCAGACTATGCTGGGACATAAAGTGCAAGATTATGCTGCCAAGTGCAAGAGTTTTGGCTGGGAAACTGTGATGATTGATGGCCATAATCTAAAAGAAATTGGTCAAGCTTTTAAACATGTGGGGAAGAATAAAAAACCGCTGATGATTATTGCCAAGACTTTGAAAGGCAAAGGTGTTTCCTTTTTAGAAGATCAGGAAGGCTGGCATGGAAAAGTCCTTAATAATAAGGAATTGAAATCAGCTTTAGCTGAATTAGGTAAAGTAGATAAAAAATTAAGAGGTCAAATTAAATCTCCTAAAGATTTAAAACCAAAGAAATTAATCAAAAGACCTAAAATTGAGTTAGATAAATCATATAGTCAGCCGTTGTCTACACGTAAAGCTTATGGCCATGCTTTAGTTGAATTAGCCCCATATTATCCTGAGATGGTAGTGCTGGATGCGGAAGTAAGCAACTCCACTTATGCGGAAATGTTTAAACAAAAATATCCTAAAAGATTTTTTGAGATGTTTATTGCCGAGCAAAACATGGTAGGCGTGGCCGTGGGTTTGTCAGCTCGAGGTAAAATTCCTTTTGTCTCTACTTTTGCTTCTTTTTTCACTCGTGCTTATGATCAAATACGGGTTTCCCAGTATTCACAGGCCAATGTTAATTTTGTCGGTTCTCATGTAGGTGTGTCCATTGGTGAAGATGGCGCCACGCAAATGGGCTTGGAAGATATGGCTATTTTCCGTTGCATTTTAGGCAGTACAGTTTTGTATGCGGCTGATCATGTGGCTGAAGAAAAATTAGTTGAACAAATGATCAAACAACCTGGCATCTGTTATATGCGCACCACGCGTATGGACACAGCGCCATTGTACCAGCCAAGTGAAAAATTTAAAATTGGCGGTAGCAAGGTTTTGCGCCAGTCTAAGAAAGATAAAATTACAGTGGTAGCTGCTGGTGTAACACTTTATGAAACTTTGCAAGCTTATGAACAATTAAAAGCTGAAGGCATAAGTATTCGTGTAATTGATTTGTATAGTGTTAAGCCGATTGATAAACAGATTTTAAAGAAAGCTGTTAAAGAAACTAAAGCATTAATAACAGTTGAGGATCATTTTGCTGAAGGTGGTTTGGGTGAGGCGGTGATGAGCGCTTTGGCTGACAAGTCTGCCCGCATATATTCTTTAGCTGTGCGCAAAATGCCAAAGAGTGGTCAGCCACAGCAGTTGTTAAATTATGAGAATATTTCAAGTCAAGCGATTATTCGACAGGTAAAGAAGTTAATAAAATAAAATCCCGCCCCTATAGGGGCTGTCCCAAAACTCTCGCTAACGCGAGAGTTTTTTGGTTACAAAAAAAC
>CAZRZS010000007.1:0-21634 GCA_964604685.1 uncultured Gammaproteobacteria bacterium | reverse complement strand
GCCGACTTTTGAAAAAGCGGTTGCCTTATACGAGGCCGGCAAAGTAACGAAGTTTAAGGAAGAAATTAACTCTTATTCAGCCATTGTGCTTGGCACTCAACCTTATCGGGTTTCAATTGAAGCGCGTCGTTTTGGTTTGGCTAATTGCGAATGCTATCTTGGTCAGCGAGATACGCTTTGCAAACATATGGTGGCTTTATCAATTTATGCTGTTATGGGCGGGAAAAAATTAAGCCAAGAAGATAAAGAATTGGTCAGCGGTCCAGTTTGTAGTGGCAAGTTGGGAGAATTAAACAAAACAGAATTAGCTGAAACTAAAAAAGCTATTACTTCAGATATGAGATATATAAAAGCATATAATGGACCTTCTCGGATTTGGTTTACTTATCAGAGTTCGCTTGATGAGGGTTGCGCTCGGTTGTCAAAATTAGTATCAGACTTGCCGGTCAGTGAGCAGACAGCAAAATTATTGGTTGATACGCTTTTGAGATTGGATAAAAAATTATGCACGGGCGGAGTTGATGATTCTGATGGCACAGTTGGCGGCTTTATGTATGAGGTTGTTGAGGTGTTAAAAGAATTTGCTGATTTGGACGAAAAATGCATCAAAGCATTCAAAAAGCTCTGTGGCCAAGAGACATGCTTTGGTTGGGAAGAGCTGTTAGTTAAAATATTTGATGAACAGTAAAAAACATGGCTAAACATATTCTAAAAATAAGGCAGGTTGATAAGGTTGTTTTTGACGCATCTAAATTCTCGTATAGCAGTGAGCCAAATTGTATGTTGTGGTTTTTTGTTAGAAAATAATATATAATATAAGAGTCTTAACCTATATTTATGAAATATTTTATTAGTATTTTAGCGATTGCTTTTGGCGCCATTTTAGTTATTAAAACTGAATGGTTTATTCAAAATTTCGGCACCAATGCTTGGGCCGAACAGCATCTGGGTACTTCTGGCGGTTCAAGGTTACTATATAAATTGGTTGGCTTGGTTATAATATTTATTGCTATGATGGGAGTGACTGGCCTGCTTGGTGTTTTTATCATGGGTACTTTTGGCCGGTTATTTATTCGTTAAATTTATGTATCATTCAGGTAACCAAATGATAGATTCATATTTGCTTCTTGCTAAAGCACAAGTGCAGTCAGGTATGTGTGTGGCAGATTTAGGTTGCGGCCGAACAGGCCATATAGTTTTTCCAGCTTCACTTAAGGTTGGTGAAAGGGGAATTGTTTATGCTGTTGATGTTATGAAGGATGTTTTAGAAAATATTCATAAACGGGCGGCGGCGCAGAATCAGCTTGCAGTGCAGACTGTCTGGTCAGATTTAGAATGCCCAGGGAGAACAGCAATTCCCGCGCACAGCCTAGATGCCGCTTTTATTATTAATGTTTTAAATCAATCAGATAATCGCCAGGCTATTTTAGAAGAAGCTCGCCGTTTATTAAAAGACAAGGCCCGTTTAATTGTAGTTGATTGGTCGAAAAAAGGTTTGGTTTTTGCCCCGCCTGATGAAGATTATGTGGATTTTGAGGCTGTAAAAAAATGGTCGCAAAAGCATGGTTTTGTTCTGCAAGAGGAATTTTCTATGGGGAATTTTCATTATGGTTTAGTGCTATTCAAACATGACTAAGACCGAGAAGCGGCAATTTGGCGATTGGGGTGAAGAGCAAGCCGGCTCTTTTTTAGTGCGCCATGGTTATAAAATAATAGATAAAAATTTTTATGCCGTGGGCGGTGAAATAGATATTATCGCAAAGCAAGGCGAAGTATTATGCTTTATTGAAGTAAAAACCCGCAGTTATTGGGAAGAATTTAACAATGCGGAACAGGCAACTAATTATTTGAAGCTTAAAAAAATGTTTTTTGCCGCCAAACAGTATTGCCAATATCGAAAAATTAATATATATGACACGGCCATGCGCTTTGAGCATGTGAGTGTGTACGTAGATCGAAAAATCAGGAGCGTGAAGTTTAAGAAGTATATATTGGAGTTGAATTAGTTTTGTTATCCCTGCGAAGGCAGTGACTCAGAAATTGTTGGCGACTGGATACCTGTTTTTACGGGAATGTGTATAGTGCAGGCTCTTGATTTTCTGTTGGTTTTGTGGTATAATTTAAGCATTAAAATAGTTAATTTAGATTTCAGGTATGCGTTTTCGCCAGTCCTTGTTTTGGGATACTGACCCCAAGAAAATAGATAAGAAAAAACATGCTAAATACATCATTGAGCGGATTTTGGATTTTGGCACGGATGATGAGGTGAGGTGGATGAGTCGGAGTTATTCTAGACGACTGATTAAAAGCGTGGTGAAAAATTCGCGGGTGTTGCATGACAAATCAAGAAAATTATGGCAGTTAGTATACAATTAGTAAAAAAAGATAATTTGTTTCATTTAACAGCCTTGCCGCAAGTCACAGCAGAGGCGTTTTGGGAATTAAGTAAATTATCTTTTTTTAAGAAGGACGGTTGGTATTTGGCCGGTGGCACGGCTTTGGCTTTGCAGGTCGGACATCGTCAATCAGTGGATTTAGATTTTTTTACTACGAGAAAGAACTTTAAAGAATTAGAGATAGAACGGGCTTTACAAAATACTGGAAAATGGCAAACTACTTATCGCGAAGCGGGCACAATTTATGGCGTATTTAATAACGCCAAAGTAAGTTTAATTGCTTATCCTTTTTTTCAACCTAAAAAAGAAAAAGTGTGTTATGGCACAATTAGTATTTTGTTGCCGGCGGATATTGCGTCAATGAAAATTATTGCTATCAGCCAGCGCGGACGTAAACGTGATTTTTATGATTTATACTGGTATTGCCAAAATTGCGAACTATTGTCAGCGGTGATACTGCGCGCGGTTAATCAATATCCTGGCCAGGATAAAAATGTAAATCATATTATCAAGAGTCTGTCTTATTTTGCGGATGCGGAAAATGATCCGGAGCCAAAAATATTTTTTAAAGCCAGTTGGAAAACCGTTAAAAAGTTTTTTCAGGAGCAGGCCAAGAGTTTGATGAAAGAGTTTAAGTTGATTTGACAGTCTTTTGCTCTTGTGCTATAATGCCATTAATAGGTAGCATTGACAATAATGCTGCTTTTTTTAATACTTACAGATACATCAATAATCCTATTTATTGATAATAAAATTTGTGCTATCTGTAATTTGTAAGTCAATAATTATTTTAATATATAAAACTATGAGTGAAATCACCAAAGCCATCCAAGTAATTTGTACGGAAAAAGGCTTAACATACGAAGAAGTCCTTGAATCAATTGAGGCTGCCTTGGCTGCGGCTTATCGCAAAGACTTTGGCAATCGCCAGCAAAATATTAAAGTTAAATTTGATCCAGAAACAGTTGATATCAAGGCTTGGGATATTAAGGAAGTTGTGGCAGATATTGCTGAGGATAAATTAGAACAAGATCAAGAAGAATTGACCAAGCGCCGTGAAAAGGCCAGGAATGAAGACCGGGAATTGACTGATGAGGAAACTGAAGATTTGATTAAATTTAATTCCAAAACCCAATTAATGCTGACTGAAGCTAAAAAATACAAAAAAACTGTTAAAGTCGGGGAGATTTTGGAAATTAAATTGGAAGTGCCTGGAGAATTTGGCCGCATGGCTGCCCAAACTGCCAAGCAAGTTGTTATCCAGCGCCTGCGCGAAGCTGAACGTAATAATGTTTATGATGAACTTAAAGAAGAAGAAGGACAGACTATTCAGGGTGTGGTCCAACGTCGTGATAAGAGCGGAGCAATCATCATTGATTTAGGCAAGGTTACTGGGATTGTGCCGCAAAATGAACAAATTTACCGTGAACAATATCGGGTCGGTTCTCGTCTTCGCTTTTATATCGTTTCAGTTAATATGGGTACGCGCGGTCTGGAAATTATTTTATCTCGTTCCAGCGCTAAAATGGTGGAAGCAATTTTTGAACAGGAAATTCCTGAGATTGCCGGTGAAGCTGTAGAAATTAAAGGTATTGCCCGTGATGCTGGCAACCGTTCTAAAGTTGCTGTCTGGACAGATGATGATACTATTGATCCGATTGGCGCTTGTATTGGTCAGCGCGGTTCACGCATCAACACTGTCATCGATGAACTTGGTGGTGAAAAAGTTGATATCATTCAATATAGCGATAATAGCGAAGAATATATTAAACAAGCTTTGTCTCCGGCTAAAGTAGATAATGTGGAGTTAAATGAAAAAGACAAGGAAGCCTCTGTTTATGTGGCTGAAGATCAATTTTCTTTAGCCATTGGCCGTGGCGGGCAAAATGTTCGTTTGGCGGCTGAATTGACTGGCTGGAAAATCAAAGTGGTTCAAAAAGGCAAGGAAGAAGTGGCTGTCAGTAGTGAAGATGAAGTAGAGAAAGTGGAAGAGGTGTTGAGTGTGGATAAAACTAATAGTGTGGAGGAAAAAGTTGAGGAAGTTGAAGAGAAATTAAATGAAAATAATGAAGAGGGTGATATTGAAGAAAATAAAGAAAAATGATATAATTCCTCCACTTATTATATTAAAACTTTTTTATGATGCACTTTTTTGAAGTTATTCTTTATCAGCCATTGTATAATATTTTTGTCGGTTTATATAACTATATTCCTGATGTGGGCGTGGTGATTTTGCTGATTACCATTTTGATTAAATTAGCCCTTTATCCTTTAACTTCTTCTTCTATTAAATCTCAGAAAGCTTTGACTGCCTTACAGCCAAAATTGGAAGCCATTAAGAAAAAGCATAAAGGCGACCAGCAGACAATTGCTCAAGAGACTATGAAGATGTATAAGGATAATAAAGTCAGCCCATTTGCCTCTTGTTTGCCGTTGTTGATTCAAATGCCGATTTTAATCGCTTTTTATTATGTCCTGCGTACTGGCCTTGGCACAAGTAATTTTGCCTTACTATATTCTTTTATACCTAGTCCTGAACATATCAATACTATTAGTTTAGGCATAATTGATTTGGGTAAAACTAGTATTATCCTTGCTTTGTTGGCTGGTGCGGCTCAATGGTGGCAAGCCAAGATGATGAGCCATAAAAAACCACCACAAGTAGCTGGCGCTGGTGGCAAAGATGAAGGCATGATGAGTATGATGAATAAACAGATGTTGTATTTTATGCCTATTTTAACAGTCTTTATTGGTACACAATTACCAGCTGGTTTAACCTTGTATTGGTTCTTATCCACATTATTGATGGCCTTGCAACAATTAGTGATTTTTAAAAAACAGCCACCAAGCGATTCTTCGGATAGCGCTCAAGGTGAAGTGATTCAGGGGAAAGTGGAGTAATGTCATGCTGAATTTATTTCAGCATCTTTCCGTTAGGTAGACTTTTTAAGTAAACATAATTTTAAGAAAGACCCTGAAACAAGTTCAGGGTGACAATGATATGCGAATTGAATTGAAAAAATTAATGAAATTGCCAGTGCAAACTAAGTCCGGCGCAGAGTTGGGGCGTATTAAAGATATTGTTTTTGAAGTTGAAGGACAGAGTGTGGTGCAGTATGAGGTTGGCGGAATGCTGGGCAAGAAATACTTAATCAGCCGGGAGCAGGTGATAAGTATTGATGAAAAAAAGATGATGGTGGAAGATGGCGTGGTTGGCGTAGGAACAGGTCTTGATTTGTCCGCGAAAAAAATAAACATTGAGCCCGAAGGGGCAATAATGAGTGAACAGCAATAAGCAGATTAGGCAGAATAAGCAGATTAAATAGGGGCGCACCCCCTATTTTTGTTATTGGCCAAAATCTTCTCTGCCCCTCTTATAAAGGGGGATGAATTGACAAAATGTTGTTGAGGAATAAGGCGTTGGTGTTTTGTTTTTAAATGTTGTAAACTAATAATAATCTTGAAAAGGGATTCTTTACCCTGCGGGGTTCGGGATTGTGAAAGCCATATGACCGATCAACTTCAAAAATCAATTCTGCAAACTCTAGCGTTTTGGGATATGTTTGAACAGCCTTTAACAAAAGAGGAGCTTTACCGCGATTTGTTTAGTATTGATTTAATTGCGCGAAAATTGGATTATTTTGAGTTTATTCAACAATTAGAACATCTAGAACAAATCCGACATAAAGATGGATTTTATTTCTTGCTAGGCAGAGAAAATATTGTTGATGTTAGACAAGCGAGGGTGAAATTGATTGAACAAAAATTAAAAATAGCCAGGCTGGGGATAAAAAAGTTGGCTAAAGTGCCTTTTGTGAGAGCTGTGTTTGTGTGTAATACTGTCGCTATGGGCCTGGCAGACGAAGACAGCGATATTGACGTGTTTATCATTGTCAAAAAAAGCCGGATTTGGCTGGCGCGGTTTGGCTGTATTTTGATTTTGAATTTATTTAGATTACGCCGGACTAAAAAGAAAATTAAAAATAAAATTTGTTTAAGTTTTTATGTGGCAGATGATTGTTTAGATTTGGAAAAGATTGCCATTAAAGACGACGTGTATTTAATTTATTGGCTGGATAATTTAATTCCAATTTATGATCCAGATAATTTGCACCAGTCAGTTTTGCAGGCGAATAAATGGGTGGGGAAACATTTGCCGCATGGCATGCGAGAATATATAGAGACACATTGTAATGCGTCTGTACCACAGAAAATAAAAACATTCTTTGAAAAATTGTGGGGCAGTAGGTATGGATATTTATTGGAGAAACAAGCCAAGGGAATACAACAAGCGAAGATGAAAAAAAATTATACAAGTGTACAAAATAAACATGATACGCGAGTGATTATTTCAGATAGTATGTTGAAATTTCATGAAACTGACAGACGGGAGGAGTATAGGGAGCAATGGTGTAAGAGGTGTAAAATTTTTAATTTTTAATTTGAAATTTTTAAACAATTTTAAATTAAGAAGTGTGTTAAAAAAAATAAAACAGCAATTAAAATTAGACAAAGTTCTGCCATATCTGCTTTACTTATTTTTGTTTTTGTTGCCTTGGCAGACGATTTGGATTTATCGCGAGTCATTTTTGCATGGCGTTAAATGGGAGTATGGAACATTGGGGTTTTATGGGACGGAAATTTTGCTTTGGCTGATTATTTGCTTATTCTTGATTTGGTACTGGAAGCAACACAAATTTCAAATTTCAAATTTTAAATTTCAAATTACCAGTGATAGAGTGTTTATTTTTTCCTGTTTCCTGTTTACTGCTTACTATTTTTTTTCTATCATCTGGTCTCCTGACAAATCCATGGCTTTAAGCCAGTCCTTGCACATGATGGAAGCGATTTTGTTATTTCTCATTATCTTCATTGGCCCGTTTGAGAAAGAGAAGTTAGTGAAGTGGTTTCTTTATGGCGCGATTTTGCCAAGCCTTTTGGGGCTATGGCAGTTTTTGGCGCAGTCCACTTTTGCCTTTAAGTGGCTTGGTATTGCCAGTCATCCAGTTTGGGAGGCGGGAACATCAATCATGCAAAGCGATGCCATCGGTCGTTGGCTAAGGGCCTATGGGTCGTTCGCGCATCCGAATGTGTTTGGGGGGTATTTGGTGATTGTCATTGTTATATTGCTAAATTATTACATTGTTAACCCCCTCCTAGCCTCCCCCTACAAGGGGGAGGAAAAAACTGGTCCCCCTCCCTTTATAGGGGAGGAAAAAACTGGTCCCCCTCCCTTTATAGGGGAGGGTAGCCTGCCTGCCGGCAAGGCAGGGGTGGGGTTATTCCTTATCGCTTATCTTTTATCTCTTGTCGCCTTATTTTTCACTTTTAGCCGGTCGGCGTGGATGGCCGTTGTCATTGTGGCATTGTTATATTGCTACATTGTTATTAAAAATCGCAAAAATACATCACCTATCACCTATCACTTATCACCTATCATTTATCTCGTATCTCTATTTATTATTTTATCAATCATTTTTTTCCCCGTCCTCTCTTCCCGCCTGTCCGCATCGTCAACAAATGAAGCGCAATCAATTACAGAACGTCTAGGCGGTTATGACGAGGCTTGGCAATTATTAAAACAAAATCCTTTACTTGGTGCGGGCGCAGGGAATTATACTTTGGCGGCTTATCAAATTAATTCTAATCGCGGGGGTTGGGAATATCAGCCAGCGCATAACGCTTTTGCTTTATTTATGGTTGAAGGGGGGATCATCGGAGTAGGATTATTTATTTTTGTTATAGTATCATTTATCACGTATCACGTATCACGTATCACGTATCAACGAAATTGCTATACTTGGTATGTGTTATGTGTTATGTGTTATGTGTTTCTCGCGATGTTTGACCACTATCTTTATTCCTCTTATATTGGTCTTATTTTAAGCGCTGTATATTTTGGTCTAATTTTACGGACTAATACACAGGTGCTCCCCAGTTAATTCACTGTTTATGCACAATTTGGCTTAATTTAACCATTTTTTTATTGGATAAAAAGTTTGACAAGCCTTTCCTCTAATGTCATAATAGGCAAGCAAAAGCTCAAAGCTGGATGCAGGCGCATAGTGTTCGCCAGCGATTTCGTGCTACTGACAGGCATCACGTAATCATATCTGGACGGCACATTGGGCTTGTTTCCTGCCTTGGGCTTTTTTTTTGTTATATTTTTAGCTAAATTAAGGAAAATTAATTAAGTACTAAAATAAGAGTTCGGCTAATTTTTACTTGTGGAAAACTTTAATTTTTTACAACTTGACAAAAAATATGTTTAGTGTAAAATATATGTACTCTATCACTCACATATGGAGAGTAATAAATATTTTTTAATCTCATATAAATATGCATATACAACCTTTAGGTGATCGCGTTTTGGTTAAACCTTTAAAAGAGGCAGAAATTACAGCTTCAGGTATTGTTTTACCTGCTACCGTAGATAAAGAAAAAAAAGCTGAGGGCGAAGTCGTAGCCGTAGGCCCAGGTAAGCTCTTAGAATCAGGACAGCGCGCGGATATGGAAGTAAAAGTCGGCGACAAAGTTTTGTTTGAAAAGTGGGGAGGGGAAGAAGTGAAGGTCGGGGAAGAGGAGTATAAAATAATCGATGCCGATAAAGTTCTGGCTGTTTTAGAATAAAAAATTTTATCTCCTATCTCAATTTATCTCTATTTATTTTTGAGATAAAAGAGATATTGTGAGATATTTTCTAAGTAAGTTTTAATGTTAATTTATAATATGTCCAAACAAATTAAATTCAATGATGAAGCCCGTCAAGCCTTAGTCAGAGGCGTGGATATTCTCGCCAATACTGTCAAAGTTACACTCGGCCCCAAAGGCCGCAATGTGGTTTTGGATAAGGGCTATGGCGTGCCCATCATTACCAAAGATGGTGTGACTGTTGCTAAAGAAATTGAAGTGGAAGACAAATTTGAGAATGTAGGAGTAGAGCTCGTAAAAGAAGTGGCTAGTAAAACCAATGATGATGTGGGCGACGGCACCACCACAGCTACAGTGCTAGCTCAATCAATTGTTAGAGAGGGTTTAAAAAATGTAACTGCCGGCGCTAATGCCGTAGCTTTAAATCGCGGTTTGCATAAAGCCGCTGAAGCCGTAGTTCAATATCTTAAGGCTAAAATTTCCAAGCAAGTGGAAGAAGATGAATGGGCCAAAGTGGCTGCGATTTCAGCCAATGATAGTGAAATTGGTGAAAAGATTGCTCAGGCCATGAAAGAAATAGGGAAGGACGGGGTTATTACCGTTGAAGAATCACAATCATTTGGTATGGAAATTGAAACAGTTAAAGGCATGCGTTTTGACAATGGTTATGTCTCTCCCTATATGATCACTAATTCGGACCGTATGGAAGCTGAATACGAAGATCCATATATTTTAATTACAGATAAAAAAATATCAAGTGTAGAAGAAATTTTACCGCTCTTGGAAAAAATGGCGCAGTCCGGTAAAAAGGATTTGGTGATTATTGCCGAGGATGTGGAAGGCCAGGCTCTGGCGACTTTTGTGGTTAATAAACTTCGTGGTACCTTTAATGTTCTCGCTGTCAAAGCTCCGGGCTTTGGCGACCGCCGTAAGGAAATGCTGGCTGACATCGCGGTTTTGACTGGCGGCAAAGTGATTACTGAAGAAGTCGGTTTAAAATTGGAAAATATAGTTTTGGAAGATTTAGGCCGAGCTAGAAAAATTACCGCTACCAAAGAATTTACCACGATCGTGGAAGGCAAGGGTGAGGAAAAAGCGGTTAAAGACCGGGTAGGCCAGATTCGCAAAGAAATTGAACAATCCACTTCAGACTTTGACAAGGAAAAATTGCAGGAGCGTTTGGCCAAACTGGCCGGCGGCGTGGCAGTTATCAAAGTCGGCGCGGCCACGGAAACTGAAATGAAAGAAGTAAAGCACCGGATTGAAGACGCGGTGGGCGCTACCAAAGCGGCCATTGAAGAAGGCGTGGTGCCGGGCGGCGGCGTGGCTTTGATTCGCGCCTTGAAAGTTTTGGAAAATTTAAGCCTTGATGACGAAGAAATGATTGCTGTGGGAATTTTGAAAAAAGCTTTGGAAGAACCGTCTCGACTCATTGCCGCCAACGCCGGTTTTGATAGTTCAGTAGTGGTTAATGAAATAAAAAAACATGATGGTAATTTCGGCTTTAATGCCGCTTCCGGGCAATATGAAGACATAGTGGCTGCGGGCATTATTGACCCGACTAAGGTTACCCGTTCTGCTCTGCAAAATGCGGTGTCCATTGCCGGCATGTTCCTTACCACCGAAGCCGTGGTTACTGATTTGCCAAAAAAAGATGAGCCAGCGATGAATCCAGGAATGGGTGGGGGCATGGGGGGAATGTATTAAACACGGATTACAGATGAAGCGGATTTACGGATACGCGGATAATGGATGTGAATTGTTATAACAAAAAACGATCGGAGAATTCCGGTCGTTTTTATTCCTCTATATAGAGTTGTTTTTTCATTGGTTTTAGGATAAAATTGAGACAGTATGGAAATGCCTGAATTAGTTAAGGCTCTAGAAGAGCTAAAAAATAAAGTGGCTGATTTACGGCTAATGTTGAAGTTGGCTGAAAAACAGCTAGAGATCAATGAACTAAATGAAGCAGTCAAAGCTCCAGATTTTTGGAATTATCAAGAAATGGCGACTAAAAAAAGCAAGCGTCTGGGTTATTTGCAAAACGAACAAGCAGAGTGGGGAAAATTAGCCAAACAAGTGAAAGATTTATTGGAAATGGCAGAAATGGATGAGGCCGACAAAGAAGTTAATTTGCGCGAGGAGATTGAGAAGCAGTTCAAGTTAGCAAGTGAGCAAGTTGGCAAGTTAGAGTTTAATACGCTCATGAGTGAAAAGTATGATGACCATAATGCTATTGTGGCTATTCATGCCGGTTCAGGCGGAACCGAAGCGCAGGACTGGGCCGAGATGCTGTTACGAATGTATTTACGTTATGTTGAGAAAAAGAGCTGGAAGGCAACAATTTTAGATGAGTCTAGAGGCAGTGAAGCCGGTATAAAATCTGTTACTTTCCGTGTGGCCGGGCGTTATGCTTACGGGTATTTAAAATCCGAGCATGGTACGCATCGCTTAGTTCGCATCAGTCCGTTTGATGCGGAAAAAATGCGCCATACTTCTTTTGCTTTAGTGGAAGTAATTCCCGAGATTGAGGATGGGGGAGAAATTAAAATTGCTGAAAATGATCTGCGCATTGATACTTTTATGGCCGGCGGGCATGGCGGACAATCGGTTAATACCACTTATTCAGCTGTTCGGATTGTTCATTTGCCTACCAACCTTACAGTTTCAGTGCAAAATGAACGTTCACAAATACAAAATAAAGAAATGGCTTTAAAAATTTTAAAATCCAAATTGCAGAAGCTTCAAGACGAAGCTGAAGAAGCCGAGAAACAAAAATTACGCGGTGAATTTAAGAGCCCTGAGTGGGGGAGCCAGATTCGTTCCTATGTCCTTCATCCTTATCATATGGTTAAGGATTTAAGAACCGCATATGAAACTGACGACCATGAAGCTGTACTTAATGGCGGGCTGGATGAATTGATTGAGGCTTATTTAAAATGGAAAAAGCAATAATTGTAAATAAAAATATATGGAGATAATCACACCAGAAGATTTTAATTTAGCGGAGATTGTTGAGAGATTAAAACAAGGGGCAGTAATTGTTTATCCTACGGAAACAGTTTATGGTCTGGGCTGTGATGCCACAAATCAAGAGGCAGTTAATAAGATTTTTGCCATTAAACAGAGACAAAAAAATAAACCAGTTTTAGTGGTCGTGCCCAGTGTAGGAATGGCCATGGAATATGTAGAATGGAGTAATAAGCTTGAAGAGTTGGCACACAAGTATTGGCCAGGTCCTTTGACCATTGTGGTCAAAGTTAAGGCGGATAATCTTTTAGCAGCTGGCGTGGTGGCTGAAGATAAAACTTTGGCTTTTCGGGTGACAGATTATCCTTTGGCAGTTGAACTTTCTCAAGATTTGGGTCGACCTTTGGTTTCCACTTCAGCTAATATTTCTTCCCAAGAGAGTACCTATGACGTGACCGATATTGTGGCTATGTTTGAGAATAGTGAGATCAAGCCAGACATAGTACTTGATGTGGAAATTTTGCCTCATCGCAGTCCTTCTACGGTTATAAAAGTCAAAGGTGATAAGGTCGAGGTGTTACGGCAGGGGAGTGTGGTGGTTGTTTAACTGTCTCTTCCTTTGCAGTCGGAAAATGTCTGGCTGTCATCCCCCTCTTTCTAAGAGGGGGTGTCCGCTCGAGGCGGACAGGAGAGTTTGCCGAGGTTTAAGTCTATGACCAAAATATCAAACCGTTATAAAAATAAACCAATTAGAAGAATACTCCGTCGCCAGCTCACCAAAGGTGAAGTAATACTTTGGAAACGTTTGCAATATGATCAGTTAGGCTACAGATTCAGACGGCAATTTGGTATTGGTAAATATGTCGCTGACTTTTATTGTCCTAAACTAAAATTGGCAATAGAGGTGGACGGCTATTCACACTTGGATGAAAAAGTTTTTGAAAACGATCAAGTAAGGCAAACATATTTAGAGGACTTAGGCATTAAAGTAATTAGATACAACAGTGAAGAAATATTTAATAACTTGCCACAAGTATTAGAACAAATATATTTTATTTGTCAGAAACTAGAAAAATAACCAGCCTCGGCAAACTCCACCGTCCCGACTGCGACGTCGGGCCACCTCCTCTTGGAAAGAGGGGGATAATCTCGGTAAACTCCAGGAGAAGACAGACAAAAATTTGTGATTGAAGAAAAATTACAAAATTTACCTAAAAAATATACATATCTCTATTTAATTATTGCTATTGGCGTTTGCTTGTTGGCGGTTTTATGTTTGTCTTGGCATTGGTTTGGGACTTTAATAATACAGGAGAATACTACATTTTTATTTTTAAATAATCATAGAGTAAAAGAAGATCCAGAAGTCTTGCTTAAATTAAAAAGGGTTAAACCAGAAAAATATGAAGCCAAGGGTGTATATTTAACTGCCTATTCAGCTGGCAATCCGTCAGTGATAAACAATATTATTGATTTAATAAACAAAACAGAATTAAATGCCGTGGTAATTGATATCAAAGATTATTCCGGCTTGGTTTTATATGACAGCCAAGCGCCTTTAGTTAATGAATTAGATGCAGAACATAATCGTTTGGGTAATGTGGCCTCTTTGATAAAAAAATTGCATGAACATGATATTTATGTAATTGCCAGACAGACTGTTTTTCAAGATCCAGTCTTGGCTGAGAAAAAATCAGAATGGGCAATTAAATCTAAATTGGGTGGTCTCTGGCGTGATGACAAAGGCTTAGCTTGGGTTGATCCTACCCAAAAAGCTGTTTGGGATTACAATTTAGCCATTGCTAAAGAAGCCATTCGTTTTGGTTTTGATGAAATTAATTTTGATTATGTGCGTTTTCCTTCAGATGGCGATATGCGTCAGGTAGTTTATACTAATCAAACTCAGACTAAAGAAGAAGTAATGCATACTTTTTATCACTATCTAAGCGAGGAGTTGAGTAATGAACCAGCTTGGTTGTCTTTGGATATGTTTGGTTTCGTTATGGAGCGCGATGACGGTTTGTATATTGGCCAGCGCATTCAAGATGCCGTAGATGAAGTTGATTATATCTCTCCTATGATGTACCCTTCCCATTATCCTCCAAACCATCGCGGACTGGCCAATCCCGCAGATTACCCCGGTTTAGTTGTGGGGTGGGGCATGGAAGCAGGAATAGCCAAATTTGAAGGTAAACGGGCCCAAGTACGGCCTTGGCTACAAGCTTTTAATCTCGGTGCGCAATATGATGCGGCTAAGATTCGCGCGCAAATTGATGCTGTGGAAAAATATGACAATGCGGGGTGGATGTTGTGGAATGCGGCGAATCGGTACTCTGCCAATGGATTACGTGTTGAAGAAAAGTAGTGGTAATTTATAATTCTGTTTTTTTAGAGAAAAATAAATAGAGATAGGAGATAAGAGATATATTGAGATATGAGCGATGAATATAAAAAATTTTATGAAATGGATTTGTGGAAAAAAGCGCAAGAATTACAAAAAAAGATTTTTGAATTAACTAAAAATTATCCTCGGACAGAAGAATATGGTTTAATCAGCCAGAGTAATCGGTCTACAGCATCGGTATTGGCAAATTTAGCCGAGGCTCATGGACGTTATCATTTTGCTGATAAGATTAGGGTATTGTATATTGTTAGGGGCGAGATAGAGGAAACACAGAGTCACTTGATTGTCGCTACTAGTCGTAATTATATAAGTAAAAATGAGTCCACTAAATTAATAAAAAATTATGAAGAAGTAAAAATGAAGGTTAATAATTATATTTCCTCACTTTATAGACAGAACAGTAAAAAATAATATTATTTCCATTTATCTCTTTATCTCTTATCTCATGTCTCGAAAACTTTTCAAAGTAACTTATTTAAAAGAAATTTGTAAACAATATGGTTTTTCTCCCAGTAAAAAGTATGGACAGAATTTTTTAATTCAAGAATGGCCAATTAAGAAAATACTTGAGGCGGCTGGAGTAACAAAAAAAGATACTGTGATAGAAATCGGGCCAGGGTTTGGAATTTTAACTTTTGCTTTGGCCGAGCGCGCGGGGCATGTTATCGCATTTGAGATTGAAAAAAAGCTTGAGAGTTATTGGAAGGAGATAATAAATAAAGAGATAAATGGAGATAAAATTGAGATGAAATGGGGTAATGCGCTCAACAATTTATCACTTATCACTTATCATTTATCATCATACAAAGTCGTTGCCAATCTGCCTTATCAAATCACCTCGCAGGTTTTAAGAACTTTGTTAGAATTGGAAAACAAACCAGAATCAATCACTATTATGGTGCAAAAAGAAGTGGCAGAAAGAATTTGCGCTTGTCCGCCAAACATGTCGTTGCTGGCAGTATCAGTTCAATATTATGGCCAGCCTAAAATAATGGCTAAAATATCCAGAGGTAATTTTTGGCCAGAGCCCAAAGTAGATAGCTCTATTTTAGTAATAAGAAGAATAAGCAAAATAAGCATATTAAGCAGTGAGCGATTTTTTCAAGTGGTGAGAACGGGCTTTGCCAACAAAAGAAAACAATTGCATAAAAATTTAGCTGTCGGGTTAAAGATTGATGATGAAAAAATAAAAAATATATTGTTGGATATCTGTGATAATGAAAAAGCAAGGGCAGAAGAGCTTAGTCTTGGGCAATGGCGGGAATTAGTTAAAAAGTTGGAAATTTAAATAAATTTTACTTATCCCCAATTCTTTAAAAAAAATTGCTGTCAAGCGGTTTTTTTGTTATAATACAGTTATATAATTGGTTTATCTGTTTATGGATGCAGGCCAACCTAATCCAGGTCTTACAAAAACGCAAAAGACAGGCTTTGTTTTATTGCTGATTTTTGCTATTTTGACGATAGGTTTAGGCACCTTGCAGATGCGCAATCTTGTCTATGGACCGTTTGTGGTTAATTTGGCTGGAGAGAATGAAGTTGCCAAATTATTTTCTAATGAAGAAACCAGACTGCAAAGTATTGATACGGACCATGATGGCTTAAGTGATTATGAAGAATTGTTTTTTTATGAAACCAGCCCTTATTTGCCTGATACTGATTCTGATGGCTTAAGTGATAAAGCGGAAATTGACAAGGGCACTGATCCTTTGTGCCCCCAAGGTGAAGATTGCGTCACCATGGCTGATATGCCCGCAGTAACTTCAACCTCCATTGTTTCACCTTTGGCGCAAATTGCGCCAACACCGTTGGATGTTTTACAGGAAGCCGGTTTGTTGGACCCGGATGATAATAGTTATATTGATTTATTTAATAGTTTGAGCGATCCGCAGAAATTACGCCAAATGTTATTGGACAGCGGACAGATTTCCCAAGTTGAATTGGATAAAATAGATGATGAAACTTTATTAAGCCTGACTAACAATTTAATTTCAGAAAATTATAATGTGAATTCAGATTTGGCTGATGATTTTAGCAGTTTAAATGAATTAAATAATTTAGTTCAAGAATCAGCCGTTAGCGCTACTGAATAAAATTATGTACAAGTTTAGTAAAACTAAAAAAGCAGGTTTGGGGATTTTATTGGTGATTTTTATATTTATCAATTTATTTGGTATTTTGGCTTTTGCTCGGCCGGCTCAAGCGCAAATGGATGCGGCCATTTCCGCGGCTTTTAGCGGTAAATGGACTTGGGAAAAGATACAAAATACCCTTATGGGGGCGGCCTTAGGCGCTTTGGTAAAAGGAGCTTCGTATTTTATGCGTAAATTAGCCTATGATGCGGCCACTTATGTGGCTTCTGGAGGTAAAGGACAAGGCGCTTTGGCTTTTGATAAGGGGGCGGGAGATTATTTTAAAAACGCGGCTTTAGACAGCGCGGCTGATGCTATTGATGAGTTAGGCAAGCCTTTTGGTTTAAATTTATGTCAGACGCCAGATGTAAAGTTACAAGCTTTTATACAGGTAGGTTTAAGGAGTATTTATGGTGACCCTAGCGCAGGCGGCGGCGGTGGCGGCGGGCCTAAGCCTGCATGTAATTGGCAAAAGTTAAAAAATTCTTGGAGCGCGGATGCTTTTGAACAAAAATATGGCAAAGGCGCTAGCGCTGTTTTAGGCAATATTTTTAGTCAGAATATCAGTGTTAAAGATAGTGATTTTGGCATAGCATTTGGGGCGCTTAGTAAAATTGACAGGATACAAACCAAGGCGGTGGCGGCTGCCCAGACAGAAATGATATCAGGCGAAGGTTTTAAGGCAGTCACGGATTTGATTTCAGGAAAAGTAAAGACTCCAGCTCAAGTTATTAAAGAAGAAACCACAGGCGTGACTGCCAAACAGCAGAGTGAACAGACTAGCAAACAAGTGGCTGGTATGTATGGTTCAGCTTCCTTGCAAATTTTACCCCAAGCCGCTTCAATTTTTTTAAACACTTTGACTTCCCAGTTGTTAAAAACAATTATGAGCGGTGGTTTGTTTGGCGGTGGAGAAAAAAGCCAATCAGCCGTGTTTGAATTTACCGGTCAATATGTGCAAGATAACCGCCAGCGGGCTCAACAGGCTTTTGGCTTTCTTTTTGCTAAAGTTCCACAGCAATTGAATTCCTATGATATTTTAGCTGAATTTTCAGCTTGTCCAGACCAGCCTAAATTGAATAATTGCGTGATTGATTCACAATTTGTGGAAATTTTACAAAGGGCAAAAATGGCTGAACCTTTAACAATTCAACAGGCTTTAGATGAAAAATTATTAAATAAGGATTGGTCTTTATATTCACCGAAACGCGAGAGCGATAATGCTGACATTTCTGGCTGTTATTTGCGCGCTTATTGTTATTATAATATTAAGAAATTGCGTTTGGCGCGCGTTTTGCCGCTGGGTTTTGAAATTGCCGCTTTGAAAGCTGATCCTAATAATCCGCAAAATTGGACCCTAGGCGCGGTCGTGGCCGGCTTTTCTGATTGCGCTTATAATGAGAAGGATGAAGCCATAATTGATGACCAGCACCCTTTTTGCCATTTAATTGACCCTAATTGGCTGATTAAAGCTCCAGAGTCCCGTTGTCGAGATGCTATTGGCGAACAATTATCAGCTCCAGGCAGTGCCGACAGGCAGACAGAGTGTGTTGATTTAAGCTCTCGCATTAAAGAATATACTGAAGAAAATAGGGATTTTTTCAGTTATTGTACCCAAGAAAAAAATGTCTGGAATTTAGGCGCGCAAATTTGTCCGGAACAGTATAATACTTGCCAGACTTTTTTTAATCGCGATAATCAAATGGTTTCCTATTTAAGCCGTACTTTAGATTATGGCCAGTGCAATAGCGAGGCCGTTGGCTGTCAAGCTTACAGTACAGAAAAAAACGGTGATGCTTGGATAAACAGCGAGGAGGAAGGCTTAAACCTAAAACCCTTTGGCCGGACGACCGCGCTTTTCTTTAATGATAAAATTGAAAATTATACCTGTCCGGCTAGCGCCGTAGGTTGCAGTGCTTTTTATAAAGCTGGATTAAATTCGGACGGCGATTATGAAAAAGTTGAGGCCGAGGCGCCGGTTTATCTTAAAAAAGCGCCTGATTATTTAGGTTGTTATGATATTGATAATAGCGCCAATTCATTAATTATTAATTGGCCGCAGACAGAAACTGATTTATTAAAATTAATTGACCGTCCGTCGGCTTGTGAAAATTTTGCTCAAGTTTGCCTGCCCAATGAAGAAGGTTGTGAGTCATATCTGCCGGCTTTGGGCGGGCCAGAGGTGCCGGGAATTGTAGGAAGTAATGCTTGCGCGGCAGACTGTGTCGGCTATGATACCTATAAACAACAAGCGACTAATTTTTCTCCTGAAGAATTTCCTTTTTATTTTATTCCTTCGCAAGCCCAAGCTTGTCCGGGACAATATGTTGGCTGTACTGAGTTCACTAATTTAGATGAGAGCGCCCGCGGTGGAGAAGACCTGAAATATTATACGGCTTTGCGTTATTGCGAACGCCCGGACGGTCAAAATGAAAAAACTTATTATTCTTGGGAAGGTTCGGCTAATGAAGGTTATGTTTTAAAAATACATAAGTTGCTACAGCTTTACGGCACTGATTTGGATTATGTTCAATCAATAGTAAATGAAGACATGCAAGCGGCTTTTACTGCTGGTTCACCGGCTTATGCAGATGATAGTCTGGAGTATTTGGAGCTTAATTATCAGCTTTGTAAGGCTGAAAATTATAATAACCGTATTAATAATTTGGGTGAGGATAAAGATAAAGCCGCGCCTGATTGCCGTGCCTTGTATGATAATCAGGGCCATGTTTATTATCGTCTTTTAGCTGAAACCGTGAGTGTGTCTGAAGCTTGCCAGCCATTGCGTCAGACAGAATCATTTTTGTATATTGATGATAATTTGAATGATAGTACTGAGCCGACTTGCGAAGCTAAAGGCGGTTTCTGGTCAGCGGATGCACAAGATTTAGATAAAGATGGCAACCAGACAGAAATTGCCTGCCAGCGCTGTTATCAAGGCGGTGAATATCGGGAAGGCAAATGCGTTTATTGGGCGATTCCGGCTGAAGCCAGCGTCTGTCCGGCTATAGCTAATGGTTGTCGGCTCTATATTGGCAATACTGGCAATAATCTTGAAACAATTTTAGGACCCCTGACTTTTGAACCGTTTGGGCAAGATGAAGACGCTTTAAATTCAGCCAAGGACGGCTGGGCAGGAATTGGCAATGGTTCAGCCAAAGTCAAGCCAGAAGCTGTTCAGGTCGGCCAGTATTCTTTAGAAATTAAAGGCGAAGTTGGATATACTTTGGCTGGCAATGTTTTAAAAAATGGCGACTGGTATGAGTTGAGTTTTTGGGCCAGAGGCGCTAGCCAGAATTTAAAAATTAAATTATGGCAGACAGCTGACGAAGATGGCGGTGATTATTTGACAGCTGAAAGCACAGGTTTGTCTATTGGTCAGACTTGGCGGGAATACAGGGTGGGCGCAGCGCAATTTAACGGCTTAGGCGCTGAGCCAGTGGTTTTAGTTTTTGAGACAGATAAATCTGAAGCAGTATATTATTTAGATAATGTGATTTTAACACGCTGGCAGGATGATATTAGTTTAATTAAAAATTCTTGGAAAAAAGTTTATGATAATGACAACCTAATTAAAGATGTGCCCGGTATTTGTGATGCCATTTATAATGATCCTTATCCCGGAGAGGCCTTAGGTTGTAAAGAATACACTGATTCACATAATTTAACAGTCAATACTACTGGCTTTGACAAGCTTTGCCGCCCCGAAGCAGTTGGTTGTAGGGCTTTGTATGATACATATAATACGATTGATGAGGAATTAGCATTGGCCTTTAAACTGTGGTGCCAGCCGGCGCAGTCTGGCCAATGCGTTTTAACGGCAACGGCCAGTGGTGAAAAATTAGGCGAGTGCTGGCCTGAACCGGGCGAGGATGGTTGTTTTGTTGACAAGGTGGTTTTGCCAGCCGAGGTAAATTTGGCAGATATTGCCGGCGGCGTTACAGGAGCTGTAGTCAAGCCAGATACGGTAATTATTCCAGCTGATACCTTGATGAGTACACCAATTTATTTAACTGATCGGAAAGAATTTACTTGTCCAGCTGATAAATTAGGCTGTCAAGAAATGGCTTTAGAAGAAAAAGTTATTTTGGGTATTAATAATGCTCTTAGCGCTTATAATTTTGTGGAAACTAATTTTAAAAATAATCCGGCCAATTATCAGGAAATTTTATGCCAGCAAGATTTAGTTGGTTGTGAGGAATTTACAGCCAATAAACAAATCAGTTATTTTAAAGACCCACGGATTGTTGGCCAAGCTTTTTGTGAATATAAGACTTTAGTGGAAAATAATGGCGAAAAGCATAGCGGGTGGTATCGCCAGGAGCTTGGTCGTTGCAAGTCGGACAATAACAAGCTCTGCCGTACAAATGCTGATTGTGCTGAAGATGATAAATGCGATTTAAAGCAATTAGTACCTTGCTATCCTGATTATCTTAAGTTGGCGGGCGTTTACGGACTCTGGTCAAATAAATCAGATAATTATCAAGGTTTGGTTGGTTTGTGCCCGGCTGAACAAAATGGCTGTACAGAATTGGTTGACCCTGCTGACTATGAGACTTCCCAGCTTAATGAGGCGGGCCGGCCTTATTATGTCATTTATAACGACCAGCTGGAAAAGCAAGTGGCTGATTGCCAAGGTAAAGTCAGTTTAAAAGAAGGTTGTGTTTTATTTGATAAGACTGACCAGCCGACTAAGCTGTATGATACTATCGCGACTTATAAACAGAGTGAAGAGAGTTCGCCCCAATACGCCTTGGTTTCTCCAATTACAGCTAATTCAGATGATTTTAAGCAGGCAGACAGTAATTTAATCCTTAAAGTTGAGCGCGACCGTGAATGCAATGAATGGCTGATGTGCTATACGGCTGGTTATGTTTTTGATGAACATAAACCGCGTGAAATTTGTTATGAGTTGGGAACTTGCCAAGTCTTGGGGCCGGGTAATGAGTGTTTAGTTTGGAAAAACACAGAAAGTGGTTCTGCTAATTCAGAAACTTTATCATTATTGGATGAGGCTAGTTATATTAAACGCGATGTTAGCTGGTATGGTTTGGATTATGCTGGCTATAGTCTGTATAATA
>CAZRZS010000006.1:16630-23652 GCA_964604685.1 uncultured Gammaproteobacteria bacterium | reverse complement strand
ATCCCGCGCTTTTCGTACTATCTGCTCGTACCATTGATTAAAAAATAATAACGCCTACAAACTCAACCATCTTTAAAAAATATTCATCCCAGCTTGGACGAATATGCTGTTGTTTTGTTTCTTCTTCCATATTTTTTTATAGGACATAAGACAAGATGTTTTCCTAAAAATAGGTACCTTATATTTAGCCGCACTTTCAGATATTCTATTCTCTACATAAGTAGTTTGATTTTGCATATTAATGTTTGTTATTTTAGCACCATCAATCCAAAAATTGATAATTAACAAAATTATGCCCTCTTCACCGGCAGCCAAAACCCAAACTCGCTGCCCTGCCCCAATCCCTCGCTCTTGCCCCAAACCTCGCCCTGATGAGCTTCAATAAAACGGCGGCAGACATAAAGGCCCAGACCTGTGCCATTGACATTAGTGCCTTTGACATTATTACCGCGATAAAATTTTTGAAAGAAATTTACCTCATCCTGTTTGTCAAAGCCAATGCCTTCATCTTTTACTTTCACCACCACATGGTCTTTTTCTTTTTCCAAACTCACCCAAATCTTTTTAGACTCGCCACTGTATTTAGTAGAGTTATCAATAAAATTAAAGATGACATGGCGAATCTTGTCATCATCCATATAGACATTTTTAATTGCCGGATTTAGTTTCCAAAGAATCTTTTGGCCTTTAATGTCAGCTTTTTCTTGCAATTCTTTGATTGTATTAGTAATCATTTTATTCATGTCATGCGCGGCAAAATCAAACTTGGTCCGGCCTTGTTCAATGCGGGTAATATCCAAAAACTCATCTACCAATTTTACTAATCTTTCATTGCTTTCATCCATTTCATCTAAGGTTTTTACAATACCTTTAGTCGGCTTGCCAAAAGCTCCATCTTCAATAAGTTCAATATATCCTTTCATGATAGACAAGGGTGTGCGCAACTGATGGGCGGCAATGGAAAGAAAATCTGTTTTTTGACGGTCTAATTCTTTGAGCTTCAGATTGGCTTTTTCCAGAGAGTGAGCTAGGTCAGTAATTTCTTCTTTACCGCGGATTTCACGACGCACTGAACGAACAAGCATCATACTAAACAATATGACAAAAGTCAACGCCAACACACGTAAGATACTCTCACTAATAGACCTAGAGAAAAAAATCTCTACCAAAAAGATAATGGACACTAAACCAGCAAACAATTCGGCCATAATGACCTTCATATCCATAAATTTATACTTCATCATAGCATAAACCGTAAGAATCACATAAATACTTACTAAAGAATTACCCCAAGGGGCAATATCAATACCATACCAAAGTGGATAATTAGTAGAACCGCCAACAAAAGCCATAGACAAACCCAGAAGCAACAAAACCGTCTGAATTTTTACTATGCCATGTATCTTACGATAATACTTCAACAGCAAAATAGAGGCATATATCACATGAGTAAAAAAAGCAATCAAATAAGGTGTGTAAAAAGGTCCAGCAATCGGCCAATAGTTAAAATATGATAATGTCTCAACTCCAACCACGAAATATGGAGTAAAATCTAAAAACAACCATAAAAAAGAAAAAAAGTAAAAAATGATTAATAAAATTCTGTAAAACCTCTCTTTGTCTATATTAATAAACACCAACACCAAGTGAAAATATGATATAGAGGTAAAAATAGCTCCAATCATGAGTATCCTTACCCAAAACAGGGCATCCGTGGCATTATCAGCCATCTGCCACATAAAATAACCATAGCTCCAGGCAGCTACAGCAAAACAAAAATACAATAGATAACGTGCCACTCTCTTTTTTAAACTAGTAAAAACCAAATAAAAACCTAAAAATGTACTAGTTACAGCATTTATCAAAGCTGAGACTGGAAAATACCAGATTTCTGTATTCATATACTAGATATAATACTAGATATATTTTACCACAAAAAAACAAAAAAAGCACTGTCTGTGCTTTTTTTGACTCCTTTGTAAACAAAAAGATTATTTACATAGGAGTTGGCGTTGGGGAAACGCCAGGTAGGTTTCAGACACAACGACTTTTCGTAGTCGTTAGGCCCATGGTGCACTTGTCCAAGATGGACGTGGGACATACTTTTGGAAGCCCCCCTGCCTGCACACCGTGTCCCGAGTGGGACATTAAGCAGTATCTGCTCTCTTGCGGCACGATGAGACGACGTAGATGTGGTTCGGCTCCACTTCAAACCGCTCCACTTCATCTGGATAAAAACACTTGTGAAGAAGTCGTCTATACTCCCTAGGCTGGCGTCTCCGCAAAAGGGGCCAGTTAATGACCCAACGGACAACGAACTGCCAGGGATTGGGGCAGATATGCGCCCCCACGAACATTCCTCCTGGTTTCAAGATCCGACGAATCTGGCTACAGATCCAGACCACCGACTTTCTCGGCCGGTAGTCCAAGAATCCAACCATTTCCACCAGATCCCATTTTCCATCTGGCTCACTCACGAAGTCTTTGAGGTTCTCCACGACCACGTAGACTGAGTGGCTAACACCACGAGCAGTTGCCAGCCGAACAGCTCGACGAAGCGAAGCCTCGTTAAGATCAACCAACACAAGCTCTACCCTCGCTTCAGGGTGGGCTTGCAAGAAATCCGCGGTTGCCTCAATAGAGGCCTGGGCAGAACCGCAGGCCAGAACGAGAAAACGTGTCTCCTTCTGCCCACTTTGGAACCTTCTCTCCAGCTCTCCACGGATTGCCCGGTAAGTGAGCCGCAGACGATTCCGCACGGCCTGACCGTCCGGCTGATCCAACCAGAAACGAACCAGTCTCTCCCCGATCGTGCTAGGATGTGGAATAGCCAAGTCGACCGAGTAAATTCGGTCAAGCGCTTCCGAAGTGGTCACGCCGTTTCGAACACCCTGCCCATAAGGATGGGCACCATCGAACCAGACAGTCCCCGCCACCGGCCCAAGAAGCTGGCGCTTCTTATCCGTTGGACGGATAAGAAGCCAATACATGAGGTCCTTGGCCATCACGTAGACGGCCAAGATGTGCATCACTGGCCATGCCAGAATGTACCTCCCCCAGTTCCTTTCTAAGGACTCTCTCTGGTGAGAGTCACGCAGGATGGAGTGTTGTATCGCCAGCGAGTCATCCTCCGGCGACGTCTGGATCACCCGCGCCAGAAAGTATTGGCGCGACGAACCATTCCTGTTCCCATTCCCGTCCTCGTCGGATGAATGGGAGTCATCACGAATAGCCAACATGGTGACCTCCCCCGTCCCGTGGACGGAAAAAATTTCGGGCAAAATTACCCTCGCTCTATCTGCCGAAAGTAGACACAGCGAGGGTAATTTACCACAAAAAATAATTTTATTTTTAAAAGAACGAAATTTGCTTTCATTTTCTCTCTTTAAAATAAAATCAAATTTTGTTCTTTAAAGCGCTTGTTTTCTTACTACACCACTTCATCATATCTTTCTCTCGCATGATCACCAACTCATCAAAATCACTCAAAAACTCGTACTTGAACATGGCATGGAACAACAGTAAAATAAAAGGAATCACTACAATAAAGACAATAGGAAATGTAGATATCTTGTAAGCCGGCAAAAAAGCCAAGGGACCAAGAACAAGAAAAAATACAAAACCAGCGGACACATAACATAATTGTGTTTTTACCACTCCGCTGCATTGACGGCAAAATTTAATTAACTGTATCAAAAAACCAAAAAAGTAAAACAAGAAAAAAATAAGAAAAATATGATGCAAAGGCCCGGCAATAGTATGAGCGCCCCATCTATAATGAAATACGGCATTTACAAATAAAGAGCTCGTTTGGCTTAATATTAAAAACAGCAAACCCAAAATATAACCTATTCCGACAATCATCTTCTGTATTTGACTTTTCTCTATTAAACGCAGATAAACCACACCAAAATGATAGAGAAAAACCGACATCAAAGTGACTCCGACGTAAACAAAATGATCCCAAAAAATTATTTGCCCATCATTAATAACAATAAACATTTTATAAGTCCCAAAAAGCCAAATCACCACTGTCAAACAAAACATTACAAATAACAAATTCGCTAAATTTTTAGGCCGGTAAACTAAAACAAAAAACATAAAAAGCAGAACAGCGATGCAACCGATTAATGGTAAAATTGAGTAATTTACTAAAATCATATTTTACTCTTCAAAATTTTATCCACAGCCAACTTGACAAAAACTAATTTTCATAATATACTTATGTTAAAGGTGACGCCAGTTTAACTACTGGTTCAATCGCTTACCAACAAAAGTTCCCTTCGGGGAATTTTTTGTTTTACCAATCTGTGATATAATCTACGCCGGTGGACTGCGGGCCGGTAGTTTAACTGGCAAAATGTCGCCTTTGGTAAGCGAGGTTCGGAGTTCAAGTCTCCGCCGATCCACCACCCAAACAACTCTTTTCCATAAAGGGTTGTTTTTGTATTTTAATGATCCCTAAATCTCCCTAAATTCACTTCCAACGCCTTATATATCTCTGCCAATCTTTCTAATTTCAATTCGCCTTTTTTGGCAATCATATTTCGTCTATCAACTGTAACCAGTTTATGCAACATGACTAGGCCATCTTTGCCTAAACCGGTTTCACTTGCTTTTAACAAAACTTCATTGGGAAATACTTTTTCGCCTTTTTCATAAGGCTCAATGCTGGCGCAAACTACTGTTGGTAAACCCTGATTCAAAATATCCTCTTGTAAAACTACTACGGCTTTTTCTTTGCCTTTTTCCTCATACAAAAAGATATCACCACGTCTGATTACCCCGCAATACATTTTATCAAGATCAAATTCCATATTATTTAATTAGCTTTTTAACTTCTTTTTCCTGCAAAGCGCCAGAAATGAGACCAATAATTATATTTTCTATACACGCTTCTATCTTAGTTTCCGGAGACAGTTGTGTAAATTCTTCTGCCAATTTACGGTCGCCAATTTTACTGGCCAAATAATAGGAAACTTTTTGTATAAACTCTGGGTCAGTTTCAAACTTAGATAAAAATTTCCGCACCAAACTATGGTAGCGGGCAGGTGTAATGGCTAATAATTCAGAAGTTAAGACTTCATCCATATGTTTATTTTTATTTTTGTAAAAAACTTATTGTCTACTTTTACCTGCCTGACGCAATTCTTCTTCCATATTCTCAATCTCTCGTTTATGTTTGTAATCTAAAATACATTGGGCGACAAATTCACTGCGTTTGCCGTGGGCAAAAGTCTTACGAAAATATTCGACCACATCTTTAGGTATTTTTATAACTACCCGTTCTACAGGCTGTTTGTTTGTTTTAGGCATACTCAATACATATAGTACACCCATAGAGATGCACTTTACAAGTGCACTTGTGGATAAAATAGGGATAAACAAAACAGGAATATATTAAATTCCTGTTATTTTAGCTAAATATCACCTATTTACATTTCATCCACAGTTTGGATACCTAGAAGGTATAATCCCCTTTCCATGACCTGTTCTACGACTTTTATTAAATTAACCCGAAAAACCTGTAAATCACCTTCAGCTTTTAAAACTGGACATTTTTCATAGAAACTATTAAAATTTTGGGCTAGATCAAATAAGTACTGGGCGATCTTAGCTGGATTGCGGGTTTTAGCACTTTCTTCTGTAACCTCACTAAATTTGGCCAGTTGTAAGAGCAACTGTTTCTCGGCTACTTCAACTTTAGGAATTATTTTTAACTTACCAGTTTTAACCTTGGCTTTCTTTAAAATACTATTTATCCTCGCCACGATATAGAGCAAATACGGTCCGCTGTCACCAGCTGTAGAAATTGATTCAGCCATATCAAATTTAATATCATTGGCAATACCGGTTTTCAAAAAGGAATATTTAACCGCCGCCAGAGTAATTTTTTTTGCTACTTCAGCTTTATCTTTCACCTGATTTTCTTTCATAATTTGTAAAATTTTCTTTTCAATTTCATCTAAGAGCCATTCACCTAAAACTACTTGCCCTGTACGCGAACTCATCTTGCCTTCTTTTAAACTTACCCAGCCATAAACTAGATGCTCTTCCTTGCCTTGGCTTTTTGGCAAAGTCTTTTCCAAAGCTTTAAACATGACTTGGAAATAGCCCAGCTGTTCACGAGCGACAACATGAAGAATTCTATCGGGTTTAAATTCTTTAAATTGTAATTTTGCTAGAGCCAAATCTTTGGCTTCATAGGTCGGATAGCCTTTGGAGTTTACAAACACACGGTCATGCAAACCATGCTGACTGCCTGCAAAAATAATTGCCCCATCACTTTCTTTAAACACGCCCTTCTTTAAAAATTCCAAAACAATTTCCTTGCCTTTGGCAAAAACCTCAGATTCAAAATACAGACGGTCAAAATGAGTATCTAATCTTTGGTAAATTTTATCAAAATATTCCAAACTCCAGGTTCTAGTCACTTTGTACACCTCTTGAATAGCTTTATCCTGCAAATATATCTGACTATTCAAATCCCCCACAGCTACTCTCACTGTCTCACTCTCTTCAAACTCCTGACTACCACGAGCATACATGTCTCCCAAATATTTAATTCTCTTAGCCAAACTCATTTTTTGCTGATTGCTAATGCCGTCTTTATCATATTTAAAAATAGCATAAAGGCATTTGGCAATATGCATGCCAACATCACCCTGATAATTCGCCCGTACAACTTTATAGCCAGCATTTTCCAAAATCCGCACTAAACTTTCACCAGTAATGGCATTGCGCAAATGGCCAATGTGAAAAGCCTTGTGAGTATTGGGATGGGCAAACTCCACCATGATTTTTGGTTTTTGGTTTTTTGTACGGGCGTATCGCAATACGCCCCTACGATTTTCCAATACCAACCTCGCCAATGTTTGCGAATTTAAATGAAAGTTTACATAGGGACCAGCTAATTCTACCTTGGTTACTAAATCCGATTTTTTACTGCGCAGAATATCCACAATCTCTTTAGCCACTTCATTGGGTTTTTTACCTTGGACTTTAGCCAAATCAAAACATGG
>CAZRZS010000006.1:0-16530 GCA_964604685.1 uncultured Gammaproteobacteria bacterium | reverse complement strand
TTTCACCCCGCCCTGTTCGATTTGGCGTCGAGCATCGCCATTGCTTGAGCAAATTTTAGCTTCAACTAAAACTGTAACAATATCATAACTACTAGTAGTAATTTCTGGTATGTCTTCTGGTTTTTCCTTACTCTGTATAACCGTGATAAAATTAGCTTTGCCTTTTTCCGCGGCCTCTTCACCTAAAAAAGTTTTAGTAATTTCATAGGCTAATTGAAGTTTAAAATCTCTGGGATTAGCCCCTGACTTCATTTTTTTATATATGACATTTATTTCACTCATAAGCAGTTTGGTACACAATTCAAAACCAGAGATAATCATGCCATCACTCCAACTCATGACTTTACCAAACATATCTTCTGGAGAATCAGCCAAAGCTATCATATTACCTTCACTTTTACCCATCTTCGTACCAGTATTATCAGCCAATAATTTTACAGTCAAAACAAATTTCTCTTTATGCTTCATTTCTTTCATTAAAGTTCGGCCTGCCAGCATATTAAAAGTCTGGTCATTGCCACCGACTTCGCCATCAACGTCCATGGCTACACAATCATAGGCTTGCATGACTGGATACAAAAACTCATGTAGATAAATGGGTTTTTCGGACTTGATTCTTTCCTGATACATATCCCGTTCTAACATACGCTGAACTGTAAAATTTGAAGTTAAATGTAAAACTCTGGCAAAATTCATCTCAGCTAACCAAGTACTATTATATTTAAGTTCTATGGGATTATCCCCAGCAAAATCCAAAACTGCTGCCGCCTGTTTCTGGTAATCTGCAGAATTCTTTTGCACCTGTGCCTCTGTTAATTGTTGGCGTGCTGAAGTCTTATCAGTCGGATCACCAATCATGCCAGTAAAATCGCCAATGAGCATAATAACCTGATGGCCTAATTCTTGGAATTGGCGCAGTTTTAACATGGTAATGCCATGTCCAATATGCAAAGTCGGAGCCGTAGGGTCATAGCCAGTATAAAGAGTAAGCTGTTCACCAGATTTTAATCTTTCTTCTAAAAATTCTTTAGACGGGTAAATATTTTCCACTCCCCTGGTAAGCAATTCTTGAATTTTTTGTTCATCAGTTGAAATAGTCATATTATTTTGCATTTTTAGTAATAGGTAACCTAATCTTGTATTAAACCATAGATATCAAAAAAATCTCTAGCTTCCTGAGCCATGATAATAAAACATTCATCATATTCTTCTTTTTTATCACCTATACTACCACCAATACCATCTGGCGCCATTACCTCCTTATTAAATCTACTAAACAAACCCATATATATTTAATTTAAATTATTTAATTGTGATTTTAATTTGGTTAATTTTTTCTTAAACTCCTCTAATTTGTTTTTTTCTTTGCTAACCACCTCTTCAGGAGCGCTCTCCGTAAATTTCTTATTCTCCAACTTTTTGTCTAAACCAGACACATATTTTGTTAATTCCTTAATTTCTTTTTCCAAACGCTGTTTTTCTTTGCTAAAATCTATTACCCCGGCCAAGTTTACATAGACTTCCACATTACCTTCAATAAAACTCACAGCAGTCTTTGGCTTGACGACTTTTTTTCTAATCTCCAAATCTTCTAAACGTGCCAGGACTTTAATAACTTCACTATTTTCCTCCAAAACTGTCTGGTTCTTACCTGCTGATATTATACCACGTAATTTCTTAGCTGGCTCTATCTTGTAATCTGAGCGTAGCGAGCGGATATTAGTGATAATATTTTTAATTAAATTAAACTGTGTAAGGGATTCTTCGCTACGCTCAGAATGACAGACAGGCCAACGTTCCACCATCAACATTTTTTCTGCTCCATAAATCTCACTCCAGATTTGTTCTGTCACAAACGGCATAAATGGATGCCAGAGCTTCAAAATTGTATTTAAAATATAATTTAAAATCTCGCTTTTTCCACTCTTGTCCGCCATAGCTTTAGCAGGGGCGGATTCAATCTTGGCCATTTCCAAATACCAGTCTGCTAATTCATTCCAAGTAAAATCACGCAGAGTTTCCCCAGCTTGAGAAAATTGAAATTTTTCAATATTGTCTGTCACTTGTTCGGTAACTTCACTCAATCGCCCCAAAATCCACTTGTCAGCTAAAGTTTTTGCCTTAGGCATTTTCAAATCACTTTGTATTTTATTATTTGTCCCGCTGTGAAGACGGGATCCCGTTCGCGGGATTTCTTGTATCTTCCCACTCATAAAACGGGCAATATTCCAAAGCTTATTAGTAAAATTTCTAAAACCAGCAATCTTGTCTTCTGACAAGCGCACATCCGCACCTGGAGCCACACCCATGAGCAAAGACAAACGCACAGCATCAGTGCCATATTTCTGGCAAACATCCAATGGATCAATCATGGTTTCTGGTTTTGACTTGCTCATCTTCTCGCCATCTTTATCCAAAACCCGCGCATGTAAATATACAGTCTCAAAAGGAATTTCTCCCAAAGCATAGGTACTCATCATGATCATACGAGCTACCCAAAAAAATAGAATATCAAACATGGTTTCTATGACAGTGGTAGGATGATAGGTTGATAAATCATCAGTCTCTTGTGGCCATCCTAAAGGTGAAAAAGTCCAAAGTCCGGCGCTAAACCAGGTATCCAAATTATCCGGATCTTGTTTCCAATTTTCAATATCCTGTGGCGGTTCAACTCCAACATATAATTTTTCATTTTCAGACTTTTGATTTTTCTTATACCAAACTGGAATTTGATGCCCTACCCAGATTTGTCGAGAAATACACCAATCGCGCAAATTATCTATCCAATGAAAATAAATTTTATCAAATCTTTTGGGGATAATTTCAATTTGACCATTATTTACCACTTGTTGCATTAATTTTTTCAAGGTTATTTTTTGTTTATTTTCCAAACCTTTTATTGGATGATTTTTTGATTGATTAAAAATAAATTCTTTATTTACATCTATAAACCACTGTTTAGAAAGTAAAGGTTCAATAGCATTTTTACAACGGTAACAAATTGATAAATTATGAATATAATTTTCGTCAACATGATCAACTAAACCTTTATCAGCCAAAATCCTCACAATTTCCTCGCGACTTTTCATAGCATTTTTACCAGCAAAATACCCGGTTGCTTTGGTAAAGTTACCATCTTCATCAATAATTTGTACTATTGGTAAATTATATTTTTGCGCCAAAGCGTAATCTTCAAAACTGTGTGCTGGCGTAATCGTCATCGCTCCCGTGCCAAACTCAGGATCAGATGCCAAATCGGCAATCACATTACATTTTATTTTTCCACCAATCCACTCCATATCAAATTCTTTACCAATCAAATTCTTGTACCGAACATCATCAGGATGAACAATAATCGTTTTATCCAAAAATTTAGTCTCTGGGCGGGCAGTACCAATTATTACCGGACCAAATTTAAAATAATAAAACTTAGTTAGTTGTTCTTTGTACTCCACTTCATCATCAGCCAGAGTTGAATGACAATGGGGACACCAATTTACAATTCTTAACCCTCTATAAATCAACCCATCATCATACATTTTTTTAAACATTGTTCGCACAGACAAATTTCTGGCTTCATCCCAAGTATAAGCTTCTCTACTCCAATCCAAACTTGAACCCATTTTACGAACTTGATTCCGAATATTATCTTGAGAATTTTTTATGTACTCTTTAACACGTTCAATATATTTTTCCCGTCCTAAATCATTTTTGGTCTGACCTTCCTTAGCCAATTGTTTTTCTACCACCGCATTGGTAGCTATTGCCGCATGGTCAGTCCCCGGCAACCACAAAGTCTTATCACCTTTCATGCGATGATAACGAATCATTAGATCTTCAATTGCCAACATCATAGCATGACCAATATGAAGAGAGCCTGTAGCGTTGGGTGGCGGTAAAACTACAGAAAAATGTTCCGCATTTTCATCACAAATACCTTTCTCAAGACAAACATCAGGATTAAAAAATCCGCTTTCTTCCCAGCGTTTGTAGATATCATCTTCGTATTTTAATGGCTCGTAAATCTTGAATAGTTCTTTCATAAGTACATATATTTTACAATAATAAACAAAAAAAGGCAAGAATTAGCTATTTTTAGCCAAATTCTTATCCACATCAAGTATAATTTAGCTAAATTGACAATAATGTGAATAACTGGTAGAATAATCTATTCTGTTCCTGAACCCCACCCTGGGTATTTTATTGGTATTTAGAGTGGGTTTCAGATGTTCTTGAATGATCATTATGGCTTTAAATGAAACTGAACAAATTAACAAACTTTTGGAAGGTAAAAAAGATATTTTGATTACCTTTCACAAAGAGGGCAAAGGCGATGCTATCGCCTCCAGTATCGCCTTGGCTTTGTATTTGGAAAAACTCGGCAAGCGAGTTGATATTGTTTGTGATAGTTTTGATTTACCACAAAACTTGAAATTCTTGAAAAAAGTTGAAACTATCAAGACTACTTTTTCACATCTGCAAAAATTTATTATTACCGTAGATGTTGATAAAACTGGTTTAAATGAATTAAGTTATGATCTTAAAGATGACAAACTACGTCTCTTTATCACCCCCAAACAAGGTTTCCTAAGCCGGGATAATATTCGCACAGCTCAGTCTGATTTTAAATATGATTTAATTTTTGTTTTAGACACCCAAGAACTTGAAGGACTCGGTGGCTTGTATGACAACAACACTGAACTTTTTTTCAACAAACCGATTATTAACATTGACTATCATTCTACTAATGAATATTTTGGCCAAGTTAATCTAGTGGAAAACACAGCAACATCTACCGGTGAAGTGCTATATAATCTGCTCAATGATATAGGACAGGAACATATTTCCGATACTGTGGCCACTAGCTTGCTTACGGCTATCATTGCCAACACCAAAAGTTTTAAAACCCAAAATATTAAACCCCATACTCTGTATTTAGCTAGTAAGTTAATGATTTTAGGGGCTGACCGTGACCATATTGTACAAAATCTCTATCGCACTCGCAGCCTGTCTACCCTCAAACTCTGGGGCCAAATGCTCTCTCATATCCAACAAGACAATTCTATTGGTTTAGTTTGGACAACCATTACTCGTGATGATTTTGTCCGCTCTGGTGCCCAGGCTCAAGAACTCTATGATATTGTTGATGAATTAATCCACAATTCACCCGAAGCCAAACTAATTTTGCTTTTTCATGAACAAAGTTCGATTGATGAACATACTAGCCGCATTCGTGTCATTTTAGACACTGACAAAGGTTATGACGCTGTTGCACTGCTTAAACCATTTGGCCTAGTAATTGGCGGTAAAAAACAGGCCACTACCATCGTAGCCAATAAAAGTCTAAAAGAAGTAGAAGAAGAAATTGTAAAACATATTAAAAAAACTGTGCAATAAAGCACAGTTTTAAATTTGACATTAATTAGTCATTTCAAATTAATGCCCTTCCAGTCATTTCCTCAGGCTGTTTCACTCCCATTAATTTCAACATGGTCGGAGCGACATCGGCTAACATGCCCACTGGATGCATCAAACTCAAATCCCCTTCTGGTGGATCGCCGGACGGTCCAGCTTGGCCATGATAGGTATTGCTGATAATCAAAAAGGGGACAGGGTTAGTACTGTGCTCTTTATCCATTTCCCCGCTTTGCAAATTCTTGACTTCTTCGGCATTGCCATGGTCGGCTGTAATCAATAAAACACCATCACGAGCTAAAACATATTCAGTAATCTTGCCTAAATCCTTGTCTATTTCTTGACAAGCTTCTATAGTGGCTTTCAAATTGCCCGAATGGCCAACCATATCGGCATTGGCAAAATTTACAATAATAGCATCATACTTGTCTGATTCAATGGCTTTAATAACTTCTTTTGTAATTTCTGGAGCTGACATATCTGGGGTATCTTTGTAATTAGCTACTCTTTTTGAAGGCACCAGCTTCCTGTCTTCACCAGGAAAAGGATCTTCAATTGTGCCATTTAAAAAGAAAGTAATGTGAGCATATTTCTGCGTTTCCGCAATATGAAATTGTTTTAAACCTGCTTGGCTAATCGCTTCGGCCAGACAATTATGCACCACTTGTGGTGCAAAAGCTACTGACACAGGTAATTCTTTTTCATATTCAGTCATAGTCACAAAACTTAAATTTTTAAAATACTGGCGTTTAAATTTAGAAAAACCTGGTAAAACAAAAGCTTTGGTTAATTGTCGAGCTCGATCTGAACGAAAATTCCAAAAGATTACCCCGTCGCCTGATTTAACAGTGGCCGTTGGCTTGCCTTCTTTACCAATGACTACAGGTATAAATTCCTCATCATAAACTTTTTTTTCATAGGCGGCTGTAATCGCTTTAACGGGATCAGAAAAATATTCTCCAGCCAGGCCTTCAGCCATAGCGCGGTAAGCTTTTTCCGTCCGATCCCAACTATTATCCCGATCCATGGCATAGTAACGGCCAGAAATGGAAGCAATCTCACCTCGCTTGTATTTCTTAATATTTTTTTGCAAATTTTTAATAGCCTCTACACCAATATCATACTTCGTATCCCGGCCGTCAAGAATGGCATGAATATATACTTCTTTTATTTTTTGTTGCTTAACTAATTCCAATAAAGCATAGATGTGTTCCTGAGAAGCATGAACATTCCCAGGACCCAACAAACCAATTAAATGCAAAGCTGACTTATTTTTCTTAACTTGTTGGCAAACTTGCACCAAGGCTTTATTATCAAAAAAACTCTTATCCGCTATCATTTTATTAATCCGCGGCAAACTTTGGTAATATACCCGGCCAGCGCCAATATTCAAATGCCCAACTTCAGAATTGCCCATTTCGCCAAACATTAAACCAACCTCATTGCCTGAGGCAGACAAAGTCATGGCTGGATACTCTCGTAAAAACTTATCCAAATTAGGTGTATTCGCTTGAGTGATGGCATTACCTTCACTATCTGGAGCCACCCCCCAACCATCAAGTATTGCCAAAACGACTGGTTTAGAAACTTTAGCCATAGATTAAAACAAAGCTTTACCTGTCATTTCTTTGGGTTTTTTAACAGACATCATTTTAAGTAAAGTCGGCGCCACATCAGCCAAAATGCCATTTTTAAATTTCAAACCTTTAAAATTAGACCTGATTAAAATACAAGGCACCGGATTTAAACTGTGGCGCGTCATCATTTCCCCGGTTTTTAGATCATACATTTCCTCAGCATTGCCATGGTCCGCAGTAATTAAAAGTTGGCCATGCTTTTGCAAGACTGCTTCAACAATCCTTTTCACACATTTATCAACTATCCTGATGGCTTTTTTAGCAGCAACAATATTGCCGGTATGACCAATCATGTCGGCATTAGCAAAATTGACACAAATAAAATCCGCATTATTTTTGCTGATATAACGCACTACTTCATCAGTAATTTCTGGCGCTGACATTTCTGGCTCTTTGTCATAATGATCAATCTTTGGCGAAGGAATCTTCACGCGTATTTCGCCATTAACTGGATCAGCATAACCACCGTTAATAAAATATGTGACATGGGCATATTTTTCCGACTCGGCAATATATAATTGCTTTTTATTTTTTAAAACCATAGGCAAAGTACCCTGCAAATCAACAGAAGGGAAAGCGGTCATAACATTATCTAAATCCGGCCCAAAATCTGACATGGCTACAAAGCGGGTGTTTTGCGGGAATTTAGCGCGGGAAAAAGACCCGGGGTTTTTCTTTTGAAAATCTTTCTGTACAAAGACCTTGGTAATCTGACGAGCGCGGTCAGAACGAGCATTGGTAAAAAAAATGGCATCATTGTCTTTAACCAAGCCCACTGGCTTCTTTTTTTCTACAATAACTGTGGGACAAATAAATTCATCAATTTCTTCCCGGTTATATGACTGGGTAAGGGCTTCTTCAGCACTCTCTGCTATACAACCCTTGCCTAAAACCATGGCTTCATAGGCTTCTTGAGTGCGCGACCAAATCCTGTTGCGATCCATGGCATAGAAACGCCCCATGATAGTAGCAATCTTCTCCTGATTTTTCATCTTAATGCGCAATTCCTGCAAAAAATCCGGCGCGCTATGGGGTGAAGAATCGCGGCCATCAGTAATCAGATGTAAAAAAACTTTATGTATGCCTTCTTCACGAAAAAATTTAAGCAGTGCATAGAGGTGTTCGGGATAGGCATGAACGCAAGTTTCCTTGTTGGTTAACAATGCCAAAATATGAGCGTCAGTCTTATATTTTTTTAAATGATAAACAGCTTGCTTGAAAGCCTCATTTTTGAAAAACGTGCCGTCGGCAATGGCGTCAGAAATCTGCACCAAATCCTGCTTAACAATACGGCCGGCGCCAATATTCATGTGGCCAGCTTCCGAATTGCCCTGTTGGTGAGGAAAAAAGCCCACATGCTTTCCCCATGTTTTTAAAGTAGAGTGAGGATATTTGTCTAAGCAGCTAAAAATATATGGGGCGGTTTGAGGGGTAATGGCATTACCTGGATTTTTTGGATTAGCCAAGCCAAAACCGTCTAAAATAACAAGAACAGTGGGACCCAACTGTTTTATGTTTAACTGTTTTTTAACCATAGTAAAGGTATTATATCGCATTTGAGGATAATTTTCAATCAAAAGACAAGCCCGTGCTCGTCTTAATTATAATTAAATTAAATCACCTCTGCTTCTATTTTCATCAACCGATTATACTTCTCTGTTCTCTCGCTTCTTGACAATGAGCCGGTCTTAATAAATTCAGCATTGACTGCCACCGCTAAATCAGCAATAAAGGTATCAGCAGTTTCACCAGAACGATGGGAAACAGACACTTGATAATTATTATTTTTAGCTAGATAAACCGCGGCAATAGTTTCAGTCAAAGTCCCTATTTGATTTAATTTAATCAAAACTGTATTAGCCACCTGATTATCTATCCCCTGTTGAATTCGCTTGGTATTAGTCACAAACAAATCATCACCAACTATTCTAACTTTCTTGCCTAATTTCTTAGTTAATAATTTCCAATTATCCCAATCATCTTCAGCCAAAGGATCTTCAATAGATATTAGTGGATACTTTTTTATCCATTCAGCCAAAGTCCGAATCATCTTATCAGCTGTGCAAGCTTGTTTTTTACTGGCAAAGTAATAACGACCGCCGCGGTAAAATTCCGAAGCCGCTACATCCAGGGCCAAATACACATTTTTACCAGGTGTAAAACCGGCCGCTTTTATAGCCTGCATAATTAATTGCAAAGCCCGTTCATTATTCAAAAGATCAGGAGCAAAACCACCTTCATCGCCTACGGCTGTGCTATAGCCTTTCTGACTTAAAATCACTGCCAGAGAATGAAAAATTTGCGAACCCATGCGTACCCGTTCAGAAAACTGCTTGTGCAAAGGCACAATCATAAATTCCTGGATTGATAAATTATTGTCTGCATGACGTCCACCATTTAAGATATTCATGGTCGCTACTGGCAAACGCCAACCTTTTTCTTTTAAAGAAAAATTTTGGCGCAAGTACTTGTACAAGGGCAATCCCATGGCCTTGGCTCCAGCCCTGGCACAGGCCAAAGAAACGGCCAAAATGGCATTGCCACCTAAACGCCGTTTATTCTCCGTACCATCTAAAGCAATCATGATTTTATCCAGTTTCTTCTGGTTTAAAACATCCTTGCCTTGTAAAGCTTTATTAATAACAAAATTAACATTTTTTACTGCTTTCAAAACGCCTTTGCCGCCATAGCGCATGGCTCCATCGCGCAGTTCCAACGCCTCGTGAGTGCCCATTGAAGCTCCTGAAGGAACCGTAGCCAAACCACAGGCTCCGCCTGACAAATACACTATAGCTTCCACCGTAGGATTACCGCGGGAATCTAAAATCTCGCGAGCAATAATTTTTTTAATAGTAGTTTTAGACATAAAATATAATTTAAAAATATACTGTATTATACCACAACAAAAGAAGAGCATAAAGCTCTTCTTTTAAATATATTATTTTTTCTTTTTTATCCGAGAAACTCGTATTAAACCACCACAAGGCACAATGTCTATGCCTTTCTTTTCCAGTTCGTCTAGGAATAAGTTCATGCCTAAAGAATCAGAAGAAATATGCCCGGCAATAACCACATTAAGATTATGTTCTATCACCATTTTATGGCTATCATCCCGCATATGCATGCCAATCACTGTACTTATACCATGCTGAGAAAGTTCTTTGTAAATCTTGTCGCCAGCTTCAGTGCCACCAGTCATTTCCAGAACACACTTGCCTAAACGATGCCTAGGATTGCCAGCCACTACCATAGGTCCAGCCCCTTGTCTTTTGGCTTCTTGATATTCAGGAATCTCCATCAAAGCCTCAATTAAATCATCTACTGTCTGAGGCTTTTTCTTTTTTAGATATTTAGTTAAATAATCAGCCACTAAATTATCAGTAATCGTATGAGTATTAATTAAATTAACTTTAAGCAATCTAGCCAAATCAACTACGCGATAATGGTTAACTGGATGCACGCCCCGACCAACCTGCTTTACCCGTTCATCCATAATTTTTTCTGCCAAATGTATAGGCATGCCTGCTTGTTCATACATGTCTGCCTGCATATTTATAACATCATGCAAAGTAGCATAACTCAAACCTAGAGGGTGATGGGCAATGACTAAATCTATTTTCTTATTCCGTTCGCCCAATTGTGAAGCCAAAAGTATTTCATCTCCGCCAATGTCAATGCCAACCAAGACTCTCTTGATTTCTGTCTTGCCATCATCAACATGAATGCGCGAATCAGAATAAGGATTGTTTAAACGCTCATGGTCAAAATATGGTTTGTCTTTAGGCTTTAAATTTTCATAATCTTTTTGGCTCTGTGCCAAGTATCTATCCAAACCTTTTTTACCGCGTGGATCAGCTATCATGCCTAGTTTAAGACCCAAAGCAAAAATCTGTTTTACATTCATCATATTGTTAAAAAAATAAAAGCTAAACTATGGTTAGTTTAGCAATTAATCAAAGCTTTGTCAAACCTCGGATGTCTCCCAAACTTTGATTTTTTTATCCTTAAAATCTCTAAAACTTTTTTTGTCAAATTGCCAATAATCCAAAGCTACAGGAATCTTGCCCGAACCATTGGGTGCATCAATCACATAGAGTGGCGTGGCCAAGCCAGACAACTTACTGCGCAATTCCGTAAACATTTTTACTTCTTTTTTAAAAGGAACGATAAAATGTTCAGCGCCCTTGACTGGATCACAGCGGTAAAAATAATATGGTTTAACACCAATCTCCACTAAACGCGTAAAAAGCTTGTAAAGCGTCTCCACCTTATCATTGACCCCGCGCAAAGATACGGATTGAGATAAGAGCATAGTGGAAACTTTTTGTAACTTATTAATTGCTGCTTCAGTTTCTTTGGTAATTTCATCGGGATGTTCAAAATTGATCAGAATATATAATGGTTTGTTTTTCACCAATTTTAAAGCAGACAATACTTTAGCATTAATCAGCTGTGGATGTGAAACTGGCACGCGCGTCCCCACGCGAATAATCTTCAACTGAGGCAAGGAGGCAAGCTTTTTCATTGCCTTATACAACAAAACCGGCACAGTCATAGGGTCGCCGCCGGAAAAAATAATTTCAGTAATTTCCGGATGCTTTTTTAGGTACTTAGCCATGTTATCAATATCTTTATCGCGGATAATACCCTTTTCCACGTCAGAAACCGAGCGCCGGCGAGTGCAAAAACGGCAGTAGGCAGCGCAGTTCATGGTTAAAAGAATCAAGGCTCGATTATCATACTTGTGTACTAAACCGCGCGTAGCTGTAAAAGCCTCCTCGCATAAAGGATCATCCAAACCTATCTTGTCTTGTCCTTCTTTGTCTGAAGGCACAAACTCACGATAAACAGCCGGGCACTTAGCAACTAATTTTTGTAAATGAGGTGAAAGTTTAGTGGCTAGCATATATTTATTTTTTTTTAGTATATTCCAGCCCATAGCGTTTACAGGCTGACTTTAAAATAATGGTAATCATCTGTTCATAATTCAAACCAGCTACCCGAGCAGATAGAGGAAAACGAGAATTATCCTTAATATCAGGCATAATTCCAGGAGGACAATTAACTTCTAGAATATGCGGCCGGCCTTGGACATCCAATCTGACATCAATCCTAGCCCAGTCTTTCATTTCTAAACCATGAAAAGTCCGCAAGCATAAATATTCTATTTCTTTTTGCAAATCTTCACTAATTGTTGCTGGACAAATTAAAGTATTTCTACCAACATGAGGATTATCATAGATCCACTTGCATTCATAGTGGTCAAACTTAGGCATGCCCTCAGGCAATTCGTCAAAAGTTATTTCAATAATCGGCAAAACATAGGCAGGGTTGCCAATCACAGCTACGGTAAACTCCCGGCCTGGCAAATATTCTTCAATCAAGACTGGCTGGCAGAACTCCTGTAGCAACTCCCGCGTTATTTTTTTTAAATCTGCCAAATTATTTACCAAATTTCTGGCACGGATACCTTTACTTGAACCCTCGCCTAAGGGCTTGGCAATGACTGGATAAAAATCAATCTTAACTTTATCCAAATACGAAATCTTGTTTATGGTTACCCACTCTGGCGTAGGAATCTTGTAAAACGACATGATTTCCTTGGCTACGGCCTTATTCAATCCTATGGCATAACCTAGAGATTGTGGGCCAGTATATGGAATTTGCAACATTTCCAGCATAGCTGGAATTTGAGCTTCACGATCAGCCCCATGCAAGCCTTCGGCAATATTAAAAACCAAATCAATTTTATTTTTCAATCTCTTAAATCTATTATATGCCTTTTCATTAGCTTCTATCTTGTGTATCTTATGACCCAAACTCTCCAAAGTTTTGGCTATACCACGAATGGTTTTAGACTCATCAAACTCTGCTTCTCTAATATATTGAGGATTATTAATATCTGGCTTAAGATGGCGGACATTGTAGGTAAAAGCAATGTTCATAGCTTTACTGGCTTCCGTGGCTATTACCATTGGCATCCTTTTCTACATTAATGACAATGCGACGCAAAATTTCAGCAAAATCAATGCCATACATTTTTAAAACATGGGCAATAGCGCAATCAGATTCAATGGGCCCAAAAGCCGGATTGGCATTGCAGTCAATAAAATAATAGCGGCCAGATTCATCTTGACGCACATCAAACTTAGCATAATCATCCATTTTCAAAACTTCAAACGCCTGACGGGTATAACTCTCAAGCAAGCCTGTATTTTCTACTCGAGCATAATCATAACTATTAATGTCCCGCCAGACTGCATCAAAGGTAGCTAATTTATATTTTTCCTCTGAATCGACAAATTTTTTTTCACCTACATAGACCTTACGAATAGCCCCTTCCAAAAGAAAAGAAGAAAACTCCCGGCCGACAATAAACTCCTCAACCAAAACTGGCTGATGGTAAATACCAATTAAACTGCGCAATTGATTGCGCAACTGGGCTTCATTTTCACTGACAGAATTCTGGTCAATGGCCACACTGCCATGAACCTCGTTCAATTTGGAAATCAAAGGAAATTTCAAATGCATGTCTATGGGATCATTGGGAGTATTAAACAGCTGATAGCGAGGCAAAGGCAAACCAGCTTGTTCCATTAGTTTTTTGGTTAAAAATTTATTAGAATTAATAGCCATGCCCAACATGCCCGTACCGATATATGGAATATTGAACAATTCCAAAGTAGCGGGTACAATGGCTGCTAAGTATTCTTTACCACGCACAGAATCGACTAAATTGAGGACAAAATCCGGCTGGTTCTTTTTCAATAGGCCAGTCAGATCTCCGGTGCCGGGTATTAATTCCACGCTAAAGCCAATTTTGATAAAAAATGGCACGATTTTCTGGGCACGTTCAAAAACCTCGGCTTCAGTTAAATACTGCTCTTCCGTAGGAAAATATTCACGTTTGGCTTCGCTGTACAAAATAGCAACGTTTTTTTTCTCTAACATATTTTAACAAACAAAAAACCAAGCTCACTCTTTGGCTTGGGCGTTGATAATTCTTTTAAATTGCTTAGGAAAAGGCTCCTCTTGCTTTGACCGTAAAAGGTCCATAAAGTTTTACCAGAGGCTTGCGCCCTGAACCGCCGAGTTTGACTCAACGGACAGGAATTTTTAATTCCGCAATAATTTTACCACAATTGCAACTAAAGTCAATCCTGTTTTTCCACAGCCAACTGCAATTTTCTGCCATCAATTTCTTTATCTTCACCACTGCCTTCTTTTAATTCACTAGCCAAGACTGACTTTTTAATTTCTTCAGCAAAATCTGTAAAAACGCTTTGCAATAATTCATCACTAGTGCTGTATAATATATCCACAGTATCCTGAACTGTTAATTTTTGCTCCTTACGGATTTGATTGATAGTCCTCACTATTTCACGCACTAAACCTTCCTTTTTCAACTCATCATTAATCTCTATATTTAAGCCTACTTTCAAACTGCCCTCCTCTTTTACTGGCCAATCAGCCCCAGCCGAATCAACAACGGCTTTAACATTTAATTCTTCGGCTATGACTGTTTGTAATTCTTCGGTCATTGATGCTCCTTCAACTGATAATTCACCTAAAACCTGTCTCACTTTTATGCTATTATCAACTCGTAAAGCCAAACCCATTTCCACCACTTTTCTTACCTTATTCATATCTTCTAAAATTGTTTCATTAACTTCACTAGCTTTTGGCCAAACTTCCAAATGCACAGACTCTTTGTCCCCACTAAGTTCTAAATATATTTTGTCGGCTATAAACGGCGTAAAAGGCGCCATTAACTTTGCTAAAGTCATGAGCACTTCATGTAAGGTAGTCAAGGCATATTTTTTGTCTTCTATATCTTCACCCTTAAAACGTTCACGGGAACGGCGTAAATACCAAGTAGATAAATCATCAATAAAATCCTGCAAAAGTCGACCAGCTCTAACTGTATCATAATTATCCATGTGTTTAGTAACTTCAGTTACTAATTGCTGTAAACGGGCTAAAATCCACTTATCCAAAACATGTTTACTATCACTAGCTTTCAACTCAGCCTCATAATCACTATCATACATCTTGTAAAAAATAACTACGTTCCATAAAATATTTATTACTTTGTTATATACCTCTCTAACTTTATCATCCACAAAAAACAAATCTTCGGCCTGCATTACTACTGAAGTGGTAAGATAGTAGCGTAAAGCATCCATGCCATATTGTCCGATAATTTCCCAAGGATCGGTAAAATTTCTTTTGGACTTTGATAATTTCTCGCCCTTGTTGTTTAAAATATTACCAGTAACTACGCAATTTTCAAAACTAACATCATCAAACAACAGGACGGCCATAACATGCATATAATAGAACCAAGCGCGGACTTGTCCAATGTATTCGCCAATATATTGACCAGGAAACCGCGCTTCAAAAACTTCTTTGTTTTCAAAAGGATAATGAAACTCGGCAAAAGGCATAGAAGCTGACTCTACCCAACAGTCAATCACTTCGGGGATGCGCGTCATCTCACATTTACATTTGCTACACTGCAACTTAATCTTATCCATATTATGTTTATGCAAATCAATCTCCTCAATCTTGTCTGAGCTATATACTTCAATATAATTTACAGCCTTTTCCTTTAAGTCAGCCAGACTACCAATACAAACTATCTCCCCGCACTCACATTTCCAAAAAGGCAAAGGCGTGGCCCAATAGCGGTTGCGAGAAATATTCCAGTCAGGAGCGGTTTCTAAGATATTTAAAAATCTACCATGTTTTAAATATTCAGGATACCAATTAATTTTCTCATTTAATTTAACTAATTTATCCTTTATTTTTTGGATGTTTATAAACCAAGCAGAAACGGCATTATAGAAAAGCTGGGTATCACAGCGCCAACAATGAGGATAAGAGTGGGTATAATTTGCTTTTTGATATAAAAGTCCACGCTTTTCTAAATCCGACTTAATCGTTTCTTCAGATTCTTTAAAATATTTCCTCTTAATTAAATCCGGCGAATATTCATTAAACACGCCTTTTTCGTCAAGCAAAGGTACAACTGGCAAGTCAATCTTTAAACCTAACTCATAATCTTCTTCACCATAAACCACGGCCGTATGCACCACGCCAGTACCATCTTCGGTGGTGACAAAATCTGCTTCTGTCACATACCATGCCTTCTTTTGAGTTTCAACAATAGCAGGAATTTCATACAAAGGTTCATATTCAATACCAACTAATTGCAAACCTTTCATCTCCTGCTTAACTTCATAATCCTCTTTAACCACTTCGTCTAGGCGCTTTTTGGCTAGAATTAAATACTCACCACTTACTTCTATCAACGAATAAATAATCTCTTCACCCACGGCCAAAGCCACATTGCCTGGTAAAGTCCAAGGTGTGGTTGTCCAAGCCAGGATATATGTATTTTTTGGCAAATTATGCTTTTGATGATTTTTAACTTCAAATTTTACTGTTACAGATTCTTCAGTAATATCCCTATAGC
>CAZRZS010000005.1:22480-25922 GCA_964604685.1 uncultured Gammaproteobacteria bacterium | reverse complement strand
GACCTTGTTTGCATTATAGCAAATTTTAGTGTAAAGTGCAAATATCGCGTCAAGTTGTGGATTGAGTCTTCTGCCCGCCAAAAAATTCCCGCCGTTCAGGCGAGGGTGGGGCGGAGCGTCAAAATTCGCAGTCCGGATTTTCTTCAAAAAAAGTTCGGATTTCGTCCAACAAGCACCACCAAACACCTTTAATTAAAGGTGTTTTAATTTGACTTTTAAGCAAATTCTCACTACAATAGCCCCCATATGTTATCACTCGGCATTGTCGGCTTGCCTAATGTTGGCAAATCAACGCTTTTCAACGCACTCACCCGCAGTCATCAAGCTGACGCGCAAAACTATGCTTTCTGCACCATTGAACCTAATATTGGCGTAGTTGCAGTACCTGATGAACGTCTAGAAAAATTAAGCAAAATTTCTAAATCAAAAAAAACTGTACCCACTGCTATTGAATTTGTCGATATTGCTGGTTTGGTAAAAGGCGCTTCTGAAGGTGAAGGTTTAGGCAATCAATTTTTATCACACATTCGCGAATGTGATGCCATTGTCCAAGTAGTAAGAGCTTTTGCTGATAATAATGTTATTCATGTACATGGCAAAGTAGATCCTAAAAAAGACTCTGATATAATTAACTTAGAATTAATCATGGCTGATTGGCAAACAGTTAGTAAACGTTTAACCAAAACTAAAAAAAATGCAAAAGGGGCTACTCTAAAAGAAGCTCAAAAAGAAATTGATTTACTAGAAAAAATATCCAAGCAATTGGAAGCTGGCCAGCCAACTAGAATTTTAGAATATACTGATGATGAAAAAGAAATTTTACATGAACTGCATTTACTATCCATGAAACCCATGCTGTATGTTATAAACACAGATGAGGGTGAACAGATGGAAGGTATAATGGAAGAGAGTGTACCACAAATTGCCATTTCTGCTAAAATTGAAGCTGAATTAGCAGAATTATCTAATGAAGACGCCAAAGAATATATGAAAGAAATAGGCATGAATACCAACGGTTTAGATAAATTAATCACTGAAAGCTACAAATTGCTAAATTTAATAACTTTTTTAACCTCTGGAGAGCCAGAAACCCGAGCTTGGACTATAAAAGCTGGAACCAAAGCCCCAGAAGCAGCTGGTGTTATTCATACTGATTTTGAAAGAGGCTTTATTAAAGCTGAAGTAACCAATTGGCAGGATTTGGTTGACTGCGGTGGCTGGAACGGAGTCAAAGAAAAGGGCAAGATGAGGTTGGAGGGCAAGGACTATATTGTTAAAGACGGGGATGTCTGTTATTTCCACACCGCCAGATAATTTTGAGTCCTTGACAAAAGCTAATTTTTTTGCTATAATACAACTGTTACTGCTACACATAACAAAACTAATTTTTTGGGTATGACCAAAAAAACTATTTTAATACTGGTTATAGTCGCCTTAGTAATAATCGGGTTGGGTAGTAGCGGTTATCTTTATTTGCTTAAACTGAAAAAAGCCCAGTTAGACAGCCAAACGCAAATTTTGGAAAAAGCCGGCGAAGCCTCGGAAAAAATAACTGAAAGTGTAACACAAAGCGTTTTGCCATCCGTCGGAACAAATCCTGTGGAAAGCCAACCTGACATTAATCCGGCTGACAAAGCCAATCCTTTTAAAAACATTAAAACTAATCCTTTTTAACATATGAAAACAAAATTACTCATTGGTTTTATTTTAATCCTCGCAGCTACCTTAATCATTTTGCCAGACCAAGTGTCTGCCCAAGACACAGCTGCATCTGCCAATATCCAATATCCAGTGGAAGAACTGAATAATTGCTCTGATAAAACAGCTTGTCGGGCTTATTGTGATAAGCCGGAAAATACAGGAATCTGTATAGATTTTGCAGAAAAAAATAATTTAATGTCAAAAGAAGAAATTGAGATGGCAAAAAAATTTGTAGCCATGGGAAACACAGGTCCTGGCGGCTGCCAGGGCAAAGAAGAATGCAAGACCTACTGTGATAACATAGACCACATAGATGAATGTATTTCCTTTGGCGAGGAAAATAATTTGATACCTCCAGAAGAATTGGAAGAAGCTAAAAAAGTTCAAGCTGCAATTAAAAGAGGTGTCCGGCCGCCAGCTTGCGGCAATAAACAGCAATGTGATGTTTACTGCAGTAAAGCCGAGCATATGGAAGAATGCATTAATTTTGGCATGGAAGCCGGTTTTATTCAGGGCAAAGAATTAGAGGATTCACAAAAGGTGTTGGCAGCTTTAAAAAGAGGAGTGCAGCCGCTACCCTGCCGCGGTAAAGAGGAATGCGATGTTTATTGTCAAGAGCCAGACCACATGGAAAGCTGCATGAATTTTGCTATGGAAGCCGGATTTATGACTGAACAAGAAAAAGCTGATTCTCAAAAAATGCTGACAGCTCTTAAGCAAGGCATTAAACCGCCCAACTGCCGCGGTAAAGAGGAATGCGATGTTTATTGTTCTGAAGAAAGCCATTTTGAGGAATGCATGAAATTTGCCGAAGCAGCCGGGTTTATGAGTCCTGAAGAAGCAGAGATGGCGCGAAAGACCGGGGGTAAAGGCCCGGGCAACTGTAAAGGGAAAGAAGAATGTGAGGCTTTTTGTAATAATTCTGAAAATCAAGAAATCTGCTTCAACTTTGGCAAAGAACATGGACTAATACCAGAGGAAGATTTGAAAATGATGGAAGAAGGTAAACAGCAATTTAAAAAATCTTTAGAGCAAGTGCCGCCGGAAGTTATGGGTTGTCTAAATTCTTTAGTGGGTAGTGAACAAATGGAAAAATTTAAAAGCGGCACTGTTATGCCACCAAAAGAAATAGGCGAAAACATGCGAACCTGTTTTGAAAAACTAATGGGTCAGCCTGCGGAAATGATGCTCCCCGGTGAAGGTCAACCTGGCCCAGGCGGCTGTAAGACCCCTGATGAATGCAAGACTTATTGTGAATCCCATGCTGATGAATGTCAAAATTTTCAGCCTGGACCAGGAGCTGTTAACCCCGGTAGTCAAATGATGCCTCAGCAATCTGGTCCAGGAGGATGTAAAGGACCAGAGGAATGCCAGGCCTATTGTGAGTCTTATCCTGAAGAATGCCAAAATTTTAAAGCAAAGCCTGATGGCCCGATTGAACAAGGCGAAATGATGATACCGCAAGAAGGCATGCCAATGGTTGGGCCTGAAGGACAAACGCCGCCCCCGCAATATCCAGACAAACAATATTACCCAGATTATCCTGATGAAAAATCATGGGATGACCAGGGTAACTGGGATGAGTGGCAAAAAGACGAGCCCATGCAAGAGCCTGGCTATGAGCCAGCACCTGCTGCTGGGGAATATTATGATAAGCCAGTTTATGGCCCAGAACCAGCGCCTATGCCTATGATGGAGCCAGAACCTATGATGGGGCCAGAACCTATGATGGAGCCAGAAC
>CAZRZS010000005.1:0-22380 GCA_964604685.1 uncultured Gammaproteobacteria bacterium | reverse complement strand
ATGGAGCCAGAACCTATGATGGGGCCAGAACCTATGATGGAGCCAGAACCTATGACGCCCATGGAATCTGGCAGCCCTGAACCTTCACCATCCCCAAAATTTAAAACCTCATTTTTGGGTGAAATAAAGAACTTTTCCAAAGAAGTATATAATCTAATTAAAATGATAAACAATCCGATTGCTTCGGCTGGAGAGTTCTTATTAAAGCGGAGATAAATTAAAAATTGTATACACTAGTCTATACATCTGTGGATAAGTTTGGGGATTAATAGGCTTATCTGTGGATAAATGTATAGACTAATTTATACAAATAATATTAAAAATCTAAATGTATAGACTAGTGTATACAAACTTATCCACAAGTAAAATGGCTAAAATAAGCCATTTTTTGCTAAATTTAGCCAAGTATTGACATTTTTCTAAAAATGTGATATACTATCTTTAGTTCTTTGAAAAGTATATGTTCCATTCGACACGCTCGAATAGAACATGTCCCCTTTTCACTACTCTCTTTTTTTACGATCTAACTCCTGCCTTGTGAAAGTCTTTTGATAAGGAGGCTTGCAAAACAAAAATAAAAGCAAAAAAAATAAAATCAAAACAAAAGCTAGATCGTAAACTTGGTGCCTCCCGTCCTTCTAGGCATGGTGTGCATTAAAAACGCCCCATGTTGGGAGCCTACACCTCTGAGTGGTAGAAGGGAATATCCGTCCCAACGACGGCTTGCCTTGTAAGCATTTGCTTTATAGGCGCGTTCTGGGATGTAAAGGCGGCTCGCCATTGATTACCCAGGGCGTTTGACCGCCTTTTTTAATACCCACATTTAATCCCCAAGATTCTTGCCAAACTTAATCTTTTACCATATAATGTAATTCTAACTGAAATTAAAAACAAAAATATGGCTAAAAAATCACCATACAACCAAAAATTCCTTACAACAATAAAAGAAAAATTGGAAACAGAAAAAGAACAACTAGAAATAGAATTAGCTAAATTTAGCAAAAAAAATCCTCATATCTCTGGCGAATATGATGCTACCTTTCCTGAATACGGCGACAAAGAAGATGAAAATGCTCAAGAAGTGGCCCAATATACTACCAACAAACCACTGGAAATTGCTTTAGAAAAAGAACTGCGCGATGTAGATAAGTCTTTGAAAAGATTAAAAAAAGGCGACTATGGCATTTGTAAATATTGCCAAAAGTCAATTGAAGAAAAACGCTTGCTCGCTCGGCCAACTTCTAGCGCCTGCGTAGAATGTAAAAAAACTTTGACCCAGGAAATCTAAAACTTGATTTAGACAGATTCAAACAGATTTCACTGATAAAATAATATCTATAAATAAACACAAGCGCTATTCTTAGCAAATTATCCACAGCTCATTACATTCCAATTAGTTTTTAATCACCAGCCAACCACCGAAAGGATACAAAGTATCCATCGGTATAAAATTACGGTTATTGCAATCAAATATCTATACGCCTTTTATCAGGCAGATAGTGCTAATACGATGGGGATCTCCGAATTATGAAAACGATCTTAATTGATCATATTATTTAGCGGAGTATCCTCTCGGTGCTTGGTTGGTACAAATTCTCGGTAAGGTTGTTTATCTTTTAACATGGCAAAGATAACTGAACATAGCTTTCTCGCGGTCGCCACCTTGGCCTTGCCAGTGCCTTTGTTCTTTTTCAACTTGTGGTAAAATACGGATAATTTATGGTTTTTTCTTGAACCGGACGTGATTGAATCAATTAATGTCTTTCTTAACCATCTAGAGCCGCGTTTGGTTATTCTTCCTGTCCTCACCTTGTCCGCCGAAGCATAGGTGGAGGGGATTAAACCAGCATAAGAACAAAGCTTATTAGCCGAAGCAAAGCGATTAATATCACCAATCTCTGACTTAATCATTAAAGCAGAGTAGAAGCTAATACCAGGGATAGTCATAAACAGTTTACAGTCATAATCATCCTTAGCTAATTGTCTGACGTTGTTTTCAATTAGCGTAATGCGTTCATCCAAAAAGGTCAGGGTTCCCAAATAACGATCTAGTTCTCGGCGATAGATGTTTCTAAGATTAATTTCACGTAAAAACTTTCTGCCTTTTTTAGTGTAAAGATTATCCGGCCTATCCTCAACACCGGCTTTAAACAGAATAGAATGGATATTATTCTTAACCTTTGTCCTCATCTGGACATAACCGTAACGTTCGCGGACTATTTCCTTAATATCCCGAATCGGTTGTGGCTGGATGTAAGCCATAGGCAATAGATTAGTTCTTAACAAATCAGCCAATATCTTGGAATCCACTTTGTCATTTTTAATTCTAGCCACAGCAATCGCTTTGGTCATTAAGGGATTAGACAAAACCACTGAACAGCCCAGACCCTCCAGTTGTTCATAAAATGGGATCCAATTCATAGTTGATTCTACCGCTATTTTAGATCCTATGGCATAGTCTGTAAAGAACGACTTGATATTATCCTTTTTATTATCTATTTCCGTTTGTCCTTCAATTCTGCCCTCTTTGTCCATAACTGTCACATAAAGACTCTTTTTATGGAGATCAACTCCAATGTAGGTGTCACAATTAGAGATCATATGATTAAATGCTTAAAAGTTAATTATATTCGACCTTTATCTAATTGTAGCACTTATATATTATTTATAGCATTATGAAATTTAAAAACCACTTGCTTGTCTATATATTAGTAAGTGGTTTTTTATTTACTATTGACCAATTTTTGAAATATTTTGCTCGGACAAATCCAGATTGGACTTATTATTTATGGCACCCTTGGCTAGGCTGGGAATATTTTACCAATACTGGTATTGCTTTTTCTCTGCCCTTTCCTAACGGGTTGGTTATTATTCTCACACCACTCATAATTTTAGGCTTAATAATTTGGATGATAAAATTAGTCAGAAACAAAAAATCTATCTCTTATCTCTTATCTCTCATTATCATCCTCGCTGGCGCGCTTTCCAACTACATTGACCGTATTTTCTTCAACGCCACGATTGATTATCTACGAGTACTAACCGGCATAATCAATCTGGCAGATGTGATGATAGCAGGAGGAGTGGTGATGTTGATTTTTGGAAATAAAAAAATTGAAAATTTTAAACTATGTTTACCAAAATAAATTCCGCCGCCGTATTAGGGCTAGAGTGCGAACCAATTACCGTAGAAGTAAATTTAGGCAAAGGTTTCCCCGGATTTAATATTATTGGACTGGCCGATACTGCCATCCGTGAAGCCAAAGACCGCATCCGCACCATGTGGCGAAACTCGGAAATGAAATTCCCGGGAGGACACAATGTCCTGGTAAATTTGGCGCCAGCAGACGTAAAAAAAGAAGGTTCAGCTTTTGATCTGCCCATTGCCGTGGGTATTTTTTTAGCGGAAATGGGGGAGAAAATTGATGTCAGTGATTCTTTATTTGTGGGAGAACTGGCCTTAGACGGAAGCTTGCGCCACACTAATGGCATTTTGCCGTTAGCAATTTTTGCTTGGCAAAAAGGCTATAAAAAATTGTTTGTGCCAGCCGTGAACGCGGCTGAAGCCAGCTTGATTTCTGAAGTAGAAGTTTATCCAGTAGAAAATTTTCAGCAAATTATTTTCCACATTACGAATGGAGAAAGCATTGCTCGGGCCGCACCCACGGAAATCATACCTGAAGAAAATTTTATTTCAGAAATGGACATGGCTTATGTGAAAGGCCAAGAATTTGTAAAACGGGCGTTGGAGATTGCAGCAGCTGGTGCGCATAATATCTTGCTATCTGGCCCACCTGGAGCTGGAAAAACTTTATTAGCCCGAACCTTGCCCACGATTCTGCCCAAAATGACGCGCGCCGAAGCAATTGAAGCTACAAAAATTTATTCAGTGGCTGGCATGCTCCCCGCAGATAAACCGCTGATTACTGAACGGCCATTCCGCACTCCACACCATACCGCAAGTGGCGTGGCGCTGGTGGGCGGAGGAAAATTTCCTCGACCCGGAGAAATCTCTCTGGCTCATCGCGGAGTATTATTTTTGGATGAATTTCCAGAATTTCCCCGTCCAGTTTTAGAAAATCTGCGCCAGCCATTGGAAGACGGCATTATTACTATTTCCCGCGCCCAAGGCACTATTACTTTTCCGGCACGATTTACCCTAGTAGCCAGCCAAAATCCCTGCCCTTGTGGTTATTCATCAGATCCAGAACGGCAATGCACCTGCTCCCCAATGCAAATTAGCAATTATCAAAAAAGAGTAAGCGGCCCGATTTTGGACCGTATTGATCTACATGTAGAAGTACCAAGAGTAAAATTTGAAAAGTTAAGTAAAGATGAATTAGCTGAGTCATCGGCCAAAATCAGGGAGCGAGTAGAGCAGGCCAGACAAATCCAACAAACACGGCTAAAAAATACCGGCCTCCAAAACAACAGTGAAATGCGCGGGCAGGAAATTAAAGAATTTTGCAAACTAAATGATGAATCTATGAATCTGTTGCGCCAAGCCATGACGCAAATGCATTTGTCAGCTCGGAGTTACCATCGCATTTTAAAATTAGCCCGCACGATTGCTGATTTAACTGGAAAAGAAAACATTCAAACAACGCATATTGCTGAAGCTTTGCAATATAGAACTAAAGCAGATTAAAAATAGCGCTATAAAAATATAATTCCCGCCTAAATGGCGGGAATTATATTAAATCAAAATTTTTTAATTATAGCTAAAACTAACGAATATAACTTAAAGGATTTAACTTGCGTCCATTAACTATAACTTCAAAATGTACATGCGAACCAGTGGAACGACCTGTTGAACCCATAGCGGCAATCGTCTGGCCTTGAGCTACCGAATCACCAACACTTACATACAAACGCGAAGCATGGCCATAGAGGGTCTGCACGCCACCCCCGTGGTCTATAATCACATAACAGCCATAACCGCCGTTCCAGCCGCACTGTGACTTTATCACCCGTCCAGCTTGTGAAGCATATAATGGCGTGCCTACTTTCCCGCCAATATCTAAACCAGTGTGTCGCCAGCCATAATACTGTGTAATCCGCCTAACTGAAGTCGGCCAAAGATAGCCCGAGCCAGATATACCCTCGCTGGAAGCCGGTGGCGCCGAAACTGAACTAAAGCTAGAGTAGACACGGGTAGTTGTATAGACAGGCTTAGGTTTAACACCGCCAGGAATAAGCAACTCCTCGCCAGCTATAATATCAGAACCATCTTCTTTTAAACTGTTAAATCTGACAATGTCATCTGCTTTAGCTTCATATTGTTTAGCAATTTTAGAAATTGTATCATTCTTAATTACTTTGTGTACCAAACCTGACACCGGCAAAATCTTTAATTTATCTCCGGGGCGAATCAAAGACCAAGAAGAAAGATTATTAGCCCATAAAATAGTGGCCACGCTAATATGATATTTTTCAGCCAAATAACCAACTGTATCACCGGGCTCAACTATATGATAGACAATTTTCGTACGCTTGGTTGTTTCGCCAACACCGGTAGGTAAATTAGCCCCAGGAATAATAGTCGGTTTAGATATGGCTTCACCACCTGAAGTAATATTAGAAATTTCTTGAGGCTCTAAAATTATCTGTCCATAGCTGGTTTGTGGTTTAGTCATGACTGCGCCTTCTTTCCAAGTCTGAGTTTCTTGTGATACTACAGCTGTAAAATTTACACTAACTTCCTCTAAACTAAAATCCTGTGCACCTGGTCCAATAATTTTATACAATAAAGTTTTTCGACCGGGAATTTCTATAGCCTCGGCTGTATACAATTGTGAATGGGGAATTAAAATAAATAGAACAACCAAAAAAAATATGGCCTGTAAAACGCTACGCTTGCCAATCAATTCAGCTAAACGGCTATCCCAAGGAATACGCAATTTACCCGTATATTTTTGAATTTTAAATCCTAATTTATAGATACGAAAACCAATCGTCTTACGCAAAAGATTCACTAGCCAAACAACAATCTGCCAAATATATTTTAAAATCCAAACTAAAGCCCGTTTCACATAGATAAGTGAACGGAGAAAATAAAACCAAATTTTATTCAACCAAGGCTTCATAAGAGGCTATATTATCCCACAAAACATTCTCTAAATCAATCATAAGCATACCACATTTTAAACACAGCTTCCATTGACTAAATTTACCAACTTCATTATAATATCTCCGATTAAATTTAAATTCCTAACTCATACATTATGGAAACATATACCATTTGGACAGTTGCTATTAGTGTTCTCTCACTAATCGTCGCTTTTGTCTTTGCTACTTGGATTAAAAAACAAGCTGAAGGTAATGACAAAATGAAAGAAATTGCCGCCTTCATTTATGAAGGTGCTATGGCTTTTTTACAACGAGAATATAAAATTATTGCCATCTTTGTTGTGGTATTAGCTGTTATCCTCTTCCTCTTTTTAGATAATAAAGATACTAACACACATGAAGGTTTGCTAACTGCCATCTCCTTTATCTATGGTGCTGTTTCTAGTGTCTTGGCTGGTTTTTTTGGAATGAAAATTGCCACCAAAGCCAATGTGCGCACTGCTCAAGCCGCCCGCGATAGTTTGGGCAATGCTCTAGTTGTGGCTTTTCGTTCCGGAGCTGTTATGGGTTTAACTGTTGTTGGCTTAGGATTACTCGGCCTCTCTCTACTTTTATTAATCTACTTTTCTTGGCTAAAATTACCTTTAGCTATTGTTCTCAATGTTATTACTGGCTTTGCTTTAGGGGCTTCTTCTATTGCCCTCTTCGCCCGTGTCGGCGGTGGTATTTACACCAAAGCCGCTGATGTTGGAGCTGACTTAGTTGGTAAAGTTGAAGCTGGCATTCCAGAAGACGATCCTCGCAACCCAGCTGTAATTGCTGATAATGTTGGTGATAATGTTGGTGATGTGGCAGGCATGGGAGCAGACCTTTTTGAATCTTATGTTGGTTCTATTATCTCCGCCATGGTTTTAGGCGCTGTCGCCTTTGGTCTAAATGGTGTCTATTTACCTCTGGCCCTAGCCGCAACTGGTATTATCACTTCTATTATCGGCACCTTCCTAGTACGAGTGAATAAGAAAGGCAATATCCACAGTGCTCTTAAAAATGGCCTCTGGGGTGCTTCTATCTTGGTTCTGTTAATCGGCTTTTTTTTAACTAAATCCTTTATTGGTGAAAATTATTTCGGAGTCTTCATGGCTATTTTACTTGGTTTAGTTGCCGGCATTATTATTGGTCTACTGACTGAATATTATACTTCCTATGATTACAAACCAGTAAAAAAATTAGCTGAATCTTGTAATACTGGCGCGGCAACTAACATTATTCAAGGTTTAGCCTTAGGCTACAAATCCACAGCCTGGCCTGTCCTCTTTATCTGTGTAGCTGTTTTTGGTGCTTACTGGTTTGCTGGCTTATATGGCATTGCCATAGCTGCTGTCGGTATGTTGTCTACTCTAGGTATTTCCCTAGCCATTGATGCTTATGGCCCAGTAGCGGATAATGCTGGTGGTATCGCTGAAATGGCTGGCTTAGGAGAAGAAATTCGCCAACGGACTGATGCTCTAGATTCAGCTGGTAATACCACTGCGGCCATTGGCAAAGGCTTTGCAATTGGTTCTGCCGCTTTAACTGCTTTAGCCCTATTTTCCGCCTATTCTGTAGCCGCTGGTATTGAGGTAATAAATATAACACAACCAACAGTTGTAGTTGGCCTATTCATCGGTGCCATGCTGCCTTTCCTTTTTTCTGCTATGACCATGGCCGCAGTTGGCCGAGCCGCTTTTAGCATGATTGAAGAAGTCAGACGTCAATTCAAAGAAATTACTGGTCTGATGGAAGGTACAGCTAAAGGTGATACTAAAAAATGTGTGGATATTTCCACAACAGCCGCTATCAAAGAAATGATTATACCTGGCTTGATGGCAGTAATTGTACCCGTGGCCGTTGGTCTAATTCTAGGTTCTGTTGCCCTCGGTGGTTTACTGGCTGGGGCGCTGGTCTCCGGTGTAATGTTAGCCATATCCATGGCCAACTCTGGTGGGGCTTGGGATAATGCTAAGAAATATATTGAAAGCGGCCAATATGGTGGCAAAGGCACGGCTACTCATGCTGCCGCTATTGTCGGTGATACTGTGGGTGACCCATTTAAAGACACCTCTGGTCCTAGTATTAATATCTTGATTAAATTAATGACAGTTGTTTCTTTAATATTTGCAACTGTATTTACAACTAATGGTTTGTTCTAAGTAAAATTATTTCAAAAAAGACGGGAACTACCTCGTCTTTTTTATTTCACCAATTTATGCTAAAATATGTGTACTATGGGAAGACGCAGAAAAAAACGTTATAATTTTGACCCCGTGCTCTCACGCGGTATTATTGCTATTATTCTAGTTATCTTGGCGATTATCATTACTCTGAGTTTTTTTGCTAAAGCCGGAACTGTGGGCGTTATGCTTGATGAATATATCTTGAGTTTTCTGTTTGGATCCATTCGCTATGCCACGCCAATTATCTTGCTAATCTTAGCTTGGTTTTTAATTTATGATATTGAATATGATTATCGTGGCACCCATAGCTTGGGTTCGCTAATTTTTTTCTTGGCCATGTCTTCTCTCATGCATATCGGTTTCAACGCCTATGACATGTGGCCTATGGCTCTAGAAGGCTATGGTGGTGGTATTTTTGGCATGCTCGCTTGGCCGCTAAAAGAATACCTAGGCAGTCTAGCCAGTATCGTGATTCTAATTGGCATGGTGGCCATGTCTGTCTTTCTCATTTTCAACACCTCTTTTACTCACTTTGTGGTTCTAAATAAAAAACTGCTGGTTGGCCTAGGTTTCCTGGGACGAGGAATATTAAATTTTTTTAAAATTTTTATCCGCAATGAAGCTAAAAATCAATTAAGTGTTAATGGTGATTATGATGATGAAGAGGAAAATAAAGATTATGAGGAAGATTATGAGGATGAAGATGAGGATGAAGATGAGGATAATAAAAATAAACGCCGCTTTTTTAGCAAAGAAGTCAGCAGTGAAGATATTGACGATGAAAAAATTGAAGCCACCGAAAACTATAAAGAAAAAAAGGGGACAGCTTCTTCACCTTGGGATAAAAAAGTTATTATTAAAAATTTACCAAAAATTGATTTGCTTTCTACAAAAAAAACCAAACCAACCAGCGGAGATATAAAAGCTAATGCCGCTATTATCCATGATACTTTGTCTGAATTTAATATTGAGGTTGACATGGGTGAAGTCCGCGTTGGTCCGACTGTTACTCAATATTCACTTAAACCCTCCAAAGGAATAAAACTTACCCGTATTACCACTCTAAGCAATGACTTATCCTTGGCTTTGGCAGCTCATCCAATCCGCATTGAAGCCCCTATCCCCGGCCAATCTCTCGTTGGTATTGAAGTTCCCAATACCAAGGTAGCCATGGTTAGTTTGAAAGAACTTTTTGAAAGCAAAGCTTACCAAGAACGACCACATAATCTCATGATTGGCTTGGGTAAAGATGTTTCAGGTAAAGTCTGGTTTGGCGATCTTTCCAAAATGCCTCATTTACTCGTGGCCGGCGCTACTGGCTCTGGTAAGACGGTCTGCATCAATACTATTATTATGAGCTTGCTTTACCAAAATACGGCCGAAACCTTGCGCCTGATTATGGTTGATCCGAAACGTGTAGAATTAACTTTATTTAATGGCATCCCGCACTTGCTCACTCCAGTAATTACTAATGTGCAAAAAACTGTAAATGCTTTAAAATGGACTACAAATGAAATGGATAGACGCTTTGATTTGTTGGCTCAAAATGGCAGCCGTGATATTCATTCATACAATCTCAAACACCCTGAGGCAAAAATACCGCAAATTGTTTTTATTATTGATGAATTGGCCGATCTCATGGCCACGGCCGCTTCTGAAATAGAAGCTGGAATTATCCGGTTAGCCCAAATGGCTCGAGCAGTCGGCATTCATTTAATTGTGGCTACCCAACGACCGAGTGTAGATATCATTACTGGCTTGATGAAAGCGAATATTCCTTGCCGCATTGCCTTTACCGTGCCATCAATTATAGACTCAAGAACAATACTTGACTGTCCTGGCGCTGAAAAACTCCTCGGCCGTGGTGACATGTTGTACTTAAATGCTGATATGAGCAAACCAAAACGTTTGCAAGGCGCTTTTGTGTCTGAAGAGGAAGTTCAAAATGTCGCCGAATATCTCAAGGCTGATGGTGAAGTTGAATATGATGAATCTATTGTTGAAAAACAATCCGGCGGTACTCTAAACATGTTTGGTGGTCGCACTGATGACCAAGATCCTTTGTATGATGAAGCAAAAAAAGCCATTCTTGAAGCTGGTAAAGCCAGTGCTTCCTTTCTGCAAAGAAGATTAAAAGTTGGCTATGCTCGAGCGGCTCGAATTTTAGACGAGTTAGAGGCTGTTGGAATCATTGGTCCAGCTGATGGCGCCAAGCCACGAGAAATTTTATCTTCAGCCATAGCTGAAACTCTAAATGCCGGCCGAGAATTCAATGTTTACAATGATGATGCAGAAACTGAGGAAATAGAAAATAATAATGAGGAAGATTATGAAGTTGAAGAGAATGAAGCTGAAGAGAAATATTAATATGACCGCTTTTCGTAAAAAATATCTTGCAACACCCCCTAAAAGGGTGTGTTTACGTTTAAAAGAATTGCGTCAAAAGCATGGCCTTAGTTTAAATGAACTCTCTAAGCAAACCAAAATCAGTAAAAAATATTTACAAGCCATGGAAGATTGGCACTTTAAAGATTTACAAATGGCCACAATCTACCAAAAAAACTTTGTGCGTAAATATGTTGAAGCTTTGGGCGCTGAACCTGAACCATTTATCAAACAGTACCTTATTGAGGAAATGCTGGAAAGTAAAAAAGGTAAACATCCACACAAAACTATCAAATTCAATCCTCTAAATTTTTTACCTTCTATCATCCGTTATAGTCTAATTATTATTATTGCCTTAATTCTAATTGGCTACCTCGGCTGGCAAGTAAAACAAATTATTGAACCACCTAACTTGTTAGTTTATCATCCACCAGAAGGCTACATCACTGAAAATAAACAATTAGTCATTATTGGTGAAACTAATCATGAAACAATTTTAACTATTAATGGCCAAGAAATCGCCCATGATGAAACTGGCAATTTTAAAGAAACCATAGATTTAACTACAGGAGTCAACACTATTATTGTCATTGCTCAAAAAAAACATGGCAAAACTACAACTGAGATTAGGCATGTAGTTTTGCGAGAAGGAATATAATATTGAAATATAATATTGAAGTTGACACCTTGTCTAAAAAATTATATACTTAAAGTGAGGAGATAAAAACCTCACTTTTTAATCAAAAAATATGATAAAAAATACAGGAACTAATGATAAATTAAAAGCAGTCCAATCAGCTGTTGACCAAATTAAAGAAAAATATGGCGATGGCGCTATTATGAAATTTGGCGAAACCCGGGCAATGGATGTGGAAGTTATATCAACTGGCTCTATTTCCTTAGACATTGCTCTAGGTGTAAAAGGGGTGCCACGAGGCCGAATTATTGAAATTTTCGGCCCAGAAGCTTCAGGTAAAACCACGCTCGCTCAGCATATTGTTGCTGAAGTCCAAAAGCAGGGCGGGATTGCTGCCTTTATTGATGCTGAACATGCCCTAGACCCAGATTATGCTCGTAAAATTGGCGTTGACGTAAATAACCTGCTTATTTCTCAACCTGACACTGGCGAACAAGCTCTGGAAATTTTGGAAACTTTAGTCCGTTCCAATTCCGTTGATGTAGTGGTCATAGATTCAGTAGCTGCTTTAGTACCTAAAGCGGAAATTGAAGGTGAAATGGGCGATTCTCATATGGGCTTGCAAGCCCGGCTAATGAGCCAAGCCTTGCGCAAATTAACCGGCGTGGTCAGTAAAACTAAAACTTCAGTCATTTTTATTAACCAAATCCGACACAAAATTGGTGTTTTCTTTGGCAATCCGGAAACCACGACCGGAGGCAATGCCCTTAAATTCTATTGCTCTGTCCGTATTGAGGTCAGACGCGCCGCTCAAATTAAACAGGCTGATAAAATTATCGGCAACCGCGTAAAAGCCAAGGTTGTTAAAAATAAAGTGGCCGCGCCATTTCGCACCACGGAATTTGACATCATGTATAATGAAGGCATTTCCGTGTCTGGCGACCTCCTAGATACTGGAGTAGAACATAAAGTGGTAAATAAAAGTGGCAATAGCTATAGCTTTGGCGAAGAAAAACTAGGTGTGGGCCGAGAAAAAGCCAAACAATACTTGCGTGAAAATCCCAAACTAATTGATAAAATTAGAAAACAAATTTGGGAAGTAATTGATAAAGGTGAAGCTCCGGATGAAGAGCAAGGCAAAGCTGAAGAAAAAGAAGAGGTTGAAGAATAAAAATAAAATTTTTATTTTTAACAAAAAATCATATGGAAATGGCTATGAGAGAAGATTTTATTCCAACTCCCCCTCCAACAGAAGGCGGGCATGAGAGTTTAAAAACATTAAAAGAACAGGTAAGGCAAGATCTAAAAGATGTTGGGATGGAAGACAAACTCATTTCATATCTAATGGAGAACCCTGCTCACCTTGGTATTCTTCCTGGGGCTTTTAATAAATTAAGAAATAACCCTGACGCCATAGAGAGATTACAAAAACTAGCTATGGAAAATATAGGTAATTTGATTAAATAAATTTAAAAAAACAGCTTGGAAAAAGCTGTTTTTTATTTCACCAAATCAATACCACCTTTACTCCAAGGATTGCAACGCAAAATCCGCCAAATAGTTTTAATGGTCCCAATAATCAATCCTCTTTTTTTTATTACTTGATAGCTGTATTCACTACAAGTAGGATAATATTTACAAAAACCATGGGGATGCAACCATTTAAACCAGCCATGGTCAGGAGAAAGTGTTTTTTGATACAAACGAATTAACCATAGTAATGGTTGACGCAGTAATTCTTGCCACCTCATAGCAATACTCCACCTTTCTTCAGCACATTTACAACACTGCTTTCAATTTCACTATAATTTTTACCAACAATATTGACTTTAGCCATTATAATTATATGAAAACCTACTTTTAGTTTGTCAGCCTTTAACAACAATCTTACCACCTCACGCATCTGTCTTTTTAATCGGTTTCTCTTTACCGCGCTTTTAACAATCTTAGTACTAACAACAAAACCAATTTTTAAATCTTCTATTTTGTAATCACGTTTGGGATACTTATCCGGCTCAATCCGCCAAATCTTCATATTGACTAATTCATCATTAACAAATCTACCCTCTTTAAAAAGAATATCAAAATCTTTCATTTTTTTTAAACGATTTTCTTTAAGCAACATAATATTGATAATTATAACACAAATCCCCCAAAAAGGGGGATAGATGTTTATTTCTTTTTTCTCAACCGCTTGCCAGTCTTTTCACTGCTGACTGTTAATTTCTTTCTCCCTTTTTCCCGGCGCTTTTTCAACACGCGCTTGCCGGTTTTTGAGCTCATGCGCTTGCGAAAACCATGGGTTTTGGCGCGTTTGCGTTTTTTGGGTTGATAGGTTCTTTTAGGCATAAATTTTATAATTAAACAATTTAATGACCAAATTATATACAATACTGTTAAATTTGTCAACTGACAAAGGCATAACTCATACCCCCCTGATATGACTTATCCCCTTAATCCACACTTTGTCCCCAAATTGTACACTTCTTGCGTATTTTTAGCCATTTTTTAATTATAAAATTTATGCTAAACTTACTATAATCTTTAAAAAATAAAAGAAAAATAATTATGACCAATAATGAAATTTGGCAAGCTGTTTTAGCTGAATTTGAACTCAAAATCTCAAAAGCTAACTTTATTACTTGGTTTAAAAATACTGGCATTGCCAGTTATAATTCTGGTCAAATTATTATTTGCGTCCCCAATACTTTCACCAAAAGCTGGTTAGAAAAAAAATATCATTCAGATATTGTTAAAGCCATTGAACGCATCACTAATAAGCCGGTAAAAAAAGTTGATTATAGAGTTGAAAATGTAAAAAACATTGAAGAAAAAGAATGCAGTCTAAATGCTGAAGCTGTTATTTCCAGCGCAGAAACACCAATATATTCTCAACAAAAATCTTTAGGTTCTAAATTTGGCTTGAATCCTAAATATACTTTTAAAACATATATTGTTGGTAAAGGCAATGAATTAGTCCATGCCGCAGCCCAAGCCATTGTTGATCGACCTGGTAAAGCTTACAACCCTCTATTTATTTATGGTGGCGTGGGTTTAGGTAAAACCCATATTTTACAAGCCATTGGCCAAGCCACGCTTGAAGCCAATCCACAAACCAAAATTCTGTATGTTACCAGCGAAAAATTTACCAATGAATTTGTTTCTTCAGTCAAAGAAGGTCGAGCCAAAGAATTTAAGGATCGCTACCGCAATGTTGATTTACTTTTAATTGATGATATCCAATTCATTGGCGGAAAAGAACAAACTCAAGAAGAATTCTTTCACACTTTTAATGAATTGCACCAACAAGGCAAACAAGTGGTTTTAACTTCAGACCGGCCGCCCAAAGCTATTCCGGCTTTAGAAGATAGATTACGCAACCGCTTTGAGTGGGGGATGATTGCTGATATTGCCGCGCCGGATTTAGAAACTCGCATTGCTATTTTACAAACCAAAGCTCAAGAAAATAATTTTAAAATTTCTGATGATTTGGTCCACTTAATTGCTACTGCTATTCAAAGTAATATTCGTGAATTAGAAGGAGCTTTGAATAAGGTTATGGCTTATCATCAATTAAAAAATTTAGAACCAACCAAAGAAAGCATCAAATCAATCCTGTCTAGTTTTGAAGCCCAAAGCCTAAAACGTTCATTAACTCCTAAAGAATTAATTAATGTGATTGCCGAATTTTATGATGTACAAGTTGTTGATATTATTGGCAAGAGCCGAGAAAAACGCTTAGTTACTCCACGACAGATAATTATGTTTTTATTGCGCGACGAACTAAAAATGTCCTACCCTGCTATTGGCAATGAATTAGGCGGTCGTGATCACACTACGGCCATGCACGCCCACACTAAAATTGGTACAGAGATTGAAAATGAAGCTAAATTAAAACAAGAAATTAAAGCCATTAAAGAAAGACTGTACGTAAATAACATTTAGTTATACACTAAGCAGGTTGATAAGCTTGTTCACAAACTATCAAAATAAAAATAAAAACTGTTCACAAAAACAAATATATACACAGAGGTAAATAAAAATAAAAAGTTCTACACAGTTAAAACAAAAATTGTCCTATATTTATTAACTGAGAAATTATGCTTAACCAAAATAAAAAAACACACTTACCCCCACTATTAACAGTACCTATTAATACAATCAATTATTTAAATAATATATTAACGATATTGTAATAATTTTTAATTTTTTTTATGAAGTTTACTTGTACTAAGGAGAATTTATCCCATGCTTTAGACCTGGTAAGCGGGATTGCTATCAAGCAGGTAAATTTACCAATTTTGGTAAATATTTTAATACAAGTGGAAGAATCCGGGGTGCGTTTAATTACGACCAATCTAGAAATAGCAGTCAGGGTAAATTTAAGAGCTAAGGTTGATAAAACAGGTTCTTTTACTCTACCTGCTAAAACCATAACGGAATTTGTTCATCTTTTACCAGATGAACAGGTGGAAGTGGAATTACAAGAAAATGAATTAAATATTAAATGTGGTTCTTCAGCCACAAAAATTAAAGGCATGCCAGCAGAAGATTACCCTGTGGTGCCTGAAGCTGAAGAAGAACATGCTTATGTGGTTGGTTTAAAAGAATTTAAAGAAGCTTTAAGCCAGACTATAATTGCCGTGGCTAGAAATGAAATTCGTCCTGAATTATCTGGTGTATATTTTAGCTTGTTTTCTGACAGTTATAAAGGTTTGGTGGCGGCGGCCACAGACTCTTATCGTTTAGCCGAGAGAAAAATAAAAGTGGAACAGGGCAGTGATAAAGTCCAGGCAATTGTGCCAGCTAGAGCCGTGCAAGAAATGATTCGTTTATTAAGTTTGTCCGGGGATGGTGAAAAACAAGTCCGCTTATGGCTGTCAGACAACCAAGTGGTTTTGCGCTATAATGATTTTGAGATGACTTCGCGTTTAATTGATGGTAAATATCCGGACTATACTCAGATTATTCCTAGTGATTTTAAAACAACTTCAATATTCCCGGCGGCAGTGATGGTAAATAAGATAAAGGCTGCTAGTTTATTTACAACTACTGGTGTCAATGCTGTGTCTTTTGATTTAAATTCTAGCGAAAATACCATTGCTATTTCATCAACAAGTACACAAACAGGAGAACACACTTCAGAACTTGAAGCTGAAGTCAAAGGTGAAGAAAATTCCATTCTTTTGAACCATAGGTATGTTATAGATGGCTTGCAGAATATAGATAGTGAAGAGATTGAATTCAAATTGAATAGTGGCGAGGTTCCTTGTTTGTTTAAGGCTAAGGAAAAAGATGACTACCTATATATAGTCATGCCTATTAGGCAGTAATAAAGTTAGTAGTGAAAGTTTGTTCTATTACTTATAAAAACTCCCCCTTTTAGCAAAGGGGGAGTTTTTTAGTTATCAATTTGAATGATTTTATTTTTACTTGTTTTGCCTTTAATTATTTTAATTTGGCTTTTCATTATCTGCCATTTCTTACTTAAAAATTTTATTAATTCTTCATTAGCCAGATTATCGACTGGGGGTGCTTTCAATCGTACTTTTATTGTGCCATCTGCTAGAGTTTCAATAATTTCATTTTTATTTGCTCGTGGTGTCACTCTCACCTTAACTATTTTCATAAGTTTAGTGTTTATGGATGGTGTTATTGGGTATTTGTTCGTCTAGGACTTGAGCTCTTAACCACTGCATGACTTTGCGGTTTTGCAAGGTCATAGCAATTGTGTCTCTGACTTCTGGTTTTTTTAAATTTTCCATATATTCCTTATTATCCTTATACATCTCCTCCATCATCTTAATTTCTTTATTTATTTCTTCATCGTGAACATGAATATTATTGTCTTTCGCTACTTGGCGAGAAATTAAAGCGGTCTTGGCGCGTTTTTCTGCTTGTTCTTTAAAACCTTCATATATCTCCTCTTGAGTTTTATTGATGTCATTAAAATATTGTTCCACAGAAATGCCATGATTGTCTAAATCGCGCTTAAGTTCATAAAACATTTTTTGGCGTTCAGCATCAATTAGTAAATCAGGCAATTCAGCAAATTCAGTCTTGGAAATTAAGTCATCTAGAATTTGAATTTCAAATTGCTGGTCAGCTTTTTGTTCAGCTTCTTGAAGCAGATTATTTTTAATTAGCTCTTTTAATTTATTCAGGCTTTCCTGCCCTAAAATTTTAGCCAACTCTGTGGATAGTTCTGGTAATTGTCTTTCAAAAACATCTTTGATTTTCACTTTAAACTGTACATTTTTACCAGCCAAGTGTTTTTGGTAGTGAGTAGGCGGGAAGTCTAAAGAAAATTCTTTTTCTTCATCTTTTTTTAGTCCTTTAATTTGGTTATTAAAACCAGGAATATAATGGTCTTCGCTTAAATAGACTTGGTAATTTTTGGCTTGGCCGCCTTCAACCGGCACTTTGTCCAAAAACATGTTCATGTCTATAATCAACTTATCATCACCTTCGGCAACGCCAGTTTTGAGCACTTCTTTAGCGTGCATTTTACGCAAATTATCAATCACTTCATTAATATGTTTGTCACCGACTTCTTTAACTTTTCTTTCCACCTTTATTTTTTTAATATCTGGCAATTTAACACTGGGCAGGAGAGCTACCGTAGCTTTATACACCACAGGGTTGTCCGGCGCAATTTTTTCTATTTCAATTTTTGGCATGCCAATGGTTTCTATTTTTTCTTCAGTCACAGCTTGATAAAAAGTTTCTTGAACAATAGCTTCTAGAGCTTCTTGCAAGATAGCCATGTCGCCAACTTCTTTTTTAATAATTTCATAAGGAGCTTTGCCGGAGCGAAAGCCTTTAATATTGGTCCGGTGGGAGATTTTTTCGGCAGCTTTGGTTAAATGTTTAGCATAATCATTAGGTTCAACTGTAATGGTGAGTTCAACTTGTGATTTGTTTAAAGTCTTGGTTGTATATGACATATTTAATGTGTTTAAAAGTCGCTATAGTATGACAGATGAATTAAATTAAGTCAAGATAACTGAATTGTGGTATAATATATGTAATGAAACAGAAAAATCATTCAGGTTTTTCACTTATAGAAGTCATGGTAGGCATGGCCGTGTTTGTAATATTCGCGATGGGTATTTATTCCGGCATTCAATATGTTTTTAAAGTTGTTTATCAATCACGTCTGCGGATTTTAGAGACAGCGATCATGAATGAGCAAATTGAAATCATGCGCAACATGTCTTTTTATGATGTTGGCATTATTAATGGCAGTCCGGCTGGTGTTTTAGAGCACATGGTTACAACCACGCGCAATAATATTGATTTCATTATTACTCGGACGATTCGCAATATTGACGACCCCTATGACGGCACTATTGGCGGTGAGCCAAATGATACTTCACCAGCTGACTACAAGTTGGTGGATATTGAGATTATTTGCAATAATTGCAACCAGCGCGTGCCTTATGGTATGACTACATTTATCTCTCCAAAGTATTTAGAAGGCGATCCCACTCATGGGGCTTTGTTTATTGAGGTTTTTGACGCTGATGCCGAACCAGTCCAGGGAGCCAGTGTACATATTGTGGCCACTTCAACTGATCCTGCTGTTGATTTTATTGACACGACAGATAATGAAGGCAAGCTACAAATTGTTGATCTTGGGGAAGGTATCCAAGCTTATGATATTACGGTGACTAAAACTGGTTATACCACGGACCAGACAATTCGGCCCGGAATCATTGAAAATCCAATTAAGCCTCCAGCTTCAGTTGTGGCTCAAAATGTCACAGAAATTAGTTTTTCCATTGATAAGATTTCAGTCATTGATTTAAGCGCTATAAATCAGTATTGTACAGCTATGACCAGTGTGCCTGTAAATATTTTGGGGACAAAATTATTAGGTGTAGAACCAGATGTGTTTAAGGTAGACCAAAATATTACCACTAATGGCGACGGCCTTTATACTTTTGCTAATTTAGAATGGGATGCTTATGGTTTTCGCGTGGCCGATTATGATTTGCTTGGCACCATTCCTAGTTTGCCTTTAAGTCTGCCTGCCGGTACTGTTCAGCCTCTGCAATTAATTTTAGGAGCTAATACAACTAATTCCCTTTTAGTTAGTGTCCGAGACAGCATCACGCGCCAGCCGGTTTCCAGCGCCAGCGTCCATATAACAGGTGAAGGCTATAATCAGATGCGGACAACGGGGATTGGTTTTAGCCGGCAGACAGATTGGTCAGGGGGAACTGGCCAGCTAAATTATGTTAATGAAACTAAGTATTGGTCAGATGATGGAAAAATTGAGAATTTTGATCCGGCTGGTGATATTAAATTAGCCAAAGTAGGGCTTGATTATGTTAGTAGCGCTATATTAGAATCATCAGTTTTTGATTTAGGAGTTAGTGTTAATTTTGTAAATTTGAATTGGGAGCCTTTGGCACAGCCAATAGCCACTGGAGATGATGCTGTGCGCTGGCAAATTGCTACCAGTAATAGTTCTACTCCAGCTTTTTGGGATTATTTAGGCCCAGACGGCATGAATTCTACATATTATAATGATGAAAATTTTGCTATTAGCGAGGTTCATAATGGTGACCAATATTTTCGCTATAAAATATATTTAAGCACAGCTTCTTCTAGCTTTACACCAACAGTTTCTGATTTTACGGTTAGTTATACCACTAGTTGCACAGCCCCAGGACAAGTATATTTTGGTAATTTGGCTGCACAGGAATATACAGTGGAAGTTTTGGCTGATGGCTATCAGAGTACTACTCAAAGCATTACTCCTGATGGCGATATTATTTTTGGTATTGATCTCGTGGCCTTATGATAAAGAATAAACAAGGTTTTACTTTAATTGAACTTTTAGTAGCTTTGGGTATTTTTGTTATGATTGCTATGGCTGCTTCGTGGATTATGATTTATGGCTTGCGCCATAATCGTATTATTTGGGATCAGTTACAAACTCAAACCGATGGCCGGCGAGTATTACAAGATGTGGTTGATGATGTGCGCCAGGCTGAAGAATCCAGCTTGGGGGGTTATCCATTAATAACAGCCACTGATAATGAATTAAGTTTTTATGCTAATATTGATGATGATAGCTGGCGTGAACGCGTGCGTTTTTGGCTGGAGGGCACGACTGTAAAAAGAGGTGTAATCAAACCAGCCGGCAACCCTTTAAATTATTCACAAATTGAGAATATAGTAGAAATTGCTCACGAGGTAGTTAATCTTAGCCAAGGTACACCATTATTTTTATATTATGATGAATCATATACTGGTACTGAAGCGTCTTTAGAACAACCAGTCGTTATAACTGATATCAGGGCGGTTAGAGTACAATTGGAATTAGAAAGAGATCCTATGGCTAGTCCAGTGCCTTTGTTAGTGGAAAGTCTGGTAGAGATACGTAATCTAAAAACTAATTAAGTATGTGGAAATTGTGGAAAAATTTAAGGCAAGATAAGCGGGGTAGCTTAATACTTTATGTTTTGATTTTTGGTTCTGTCACTACCATGATTATTATTTCTGGCGTGGCTAGCTACGCTTTGTTTGAAAATAAAGCGTCAAATCGCAAACATGAACGTGATTTGGCTTTTCATATTGCCGAAGCCGGCATTAATTATTATAAATGGCATTTGGCACATAATGCTACTGACTACACCGATGGTACAGGTGAACCGGGGCCATATATTCATGATTATACAGACAAAGATAATAATGTAATTGGCCAGTTTTCTTTGGAAATTGATGAGCCATTAGCTGGCAGTTCTGTGGTAATAGTGCGCTCAACCGGCGCTACTGTCGTGGCGCCAGAGGTTGAACGAACGATTCAGGTGCGGTTGGGTTTCCCAGCTTTAACTGATTATACTTTTTTGTCCAATGCCAATATGAATTTTAGTTTTACTACTGAAGTTCACGGAGCCGTGCATAGCAATGGCGGAATTCGTTTTGATGGTACAACTGACTCTTGGGTGAAGAGCGCTAAAGATAGGTATAAGTATGAAAATCAATGGCATAACGGCGTCTGGGGCGGAGGCGGGCCTAAATCTTTTTGGGTTTATCCAGTGCCGGCTATAGATTTTTTTGCTGTAACCAGCGATTTGAAAGATATACAGGAAGCAGCTGATGAAGCAGGGGTTTACTTGACTACTTCAGGACAAGAAGGCTGGCATTTTGTTTTTAATAACACTAGTTTTGATTTATACCGTGTAACTTCCCGCGATTGCTATTATGGCGAGGGCCGTTGGCGGCATCGTTGGGGCGGTTGGTATTGGCAGGGGAGTAGTTATTGTTATGATATTGGCAATGAGATTTTTGTGCGCAGTGAAGTCATTCCTGCCAACGGAGCTATCTTTGCCGAGGATAATGTCTGGGTTGAGGGCGTAGTTGACGGCCGGGTGAGTATTGGCGTGGGCAGTTTTCCCGTACAAGAGCCTTATGCTCATATATATATTGCAGATAATTTGACCTATGCTGCCAAGTCTAGTGATGATGTTATCGGCCTGCTGGCCCAAGGGGAGATTATTGTCCCTTATGAGGTACCGGATGTTATGGAAATAAATGCGGCGTTGCTATCTCAGTTTAAGAGTATTTACCGCCCATATTATTATGATGATATTAAAGACAGTTTGACTGTTTTTGGTTCTCAAATTGCCTATGGGGGCGGCGGTTGGAAGTATGTTAATGGTTGGGGTCACGTGGTCTCCGGTTTTGTGAATACTAACCATATTTATGATGGTAATTTGCGGTATTATCCGCCGCCTGGTTTTCCTGTGGGAATTGTTTATGAGTTGATTTCTTGGGAGGAACTTTAATCATTCATGTGGCAGTTAGCGACATGTGTCTGTCATTCCGACGTCTGTCATTCTGAGTAGAGTGAAGAATCCCTACCACTGTCTGTCATTCTGAGCGGAGCTTCAGCATTGTCTGTCATTCTGAGCAGAGCGAAGAATCCCTACCACTGTCTGTCATTCTGAGCAGAGCTTCAGCATTGTCTGTCATTCTGAGCAGAGCGAAGAATCCCTACCACTGTTTGTCATTCTGAGCGGAGCGAAGAATCCCTTATACAATGTTTTATGTCTTAACTAT
>CAZRZS010000004.1:0-26112 GCA_964604685.1 uncultured Gammaproteobacteria bacterium | reverse complement strand
ATATTTCTGACCTTAATTGGTGGCCGGTTAATGCTTGGACGTTTTAGAGTATATACTTGAAATTAATTTGTCACTGAAAGCTTTTTTAATTACTTATTTAATTACTTATGAAAAAATTATTTTTTGTTTTTATTTTGTTTTTGGCTTTGATATTGCCAAATTTTGTTTTGGCACAAACTCAAACTCCAAAGAAACTTGAGTATGTTTTATTTCATCTAGATACCTGCCCTCACTGTCGCGATGAAATTAAATTTATTGAGACGGAAATAATGCCCGAATATGGCCAATATCTTGATTTGAAAATGTATGAAGTAAGCACAATGGAGAACCAGAAAATTTTTGAACAATATGGATTTTTTTATAAATTTCCACAAGTCGGGTCAGTGCCGGTGACGTTTATTGATGGTGAAGTTGTGGCTGGTTATGGTAGCGACGAGAGCACGGGTAAACAGATCAGAGAGATTATAGAACAGAAATTACAGGAAAAAGGTTTGCTTGAGACAACTACAGTTGAGAAATGCCAAGACGAGCAAGAGTGTATTCAAGTGCCAGTTTTAGGCAGGATTGATGCCAAGACTTTTTCTCTACCGATTTTAACAGTTGTCATTGGTTTGCTTGACGGCTTTAATCCTTGCGCCATGTGGGTATTATTGTTCTTAATTTCTTTACTCTTGGGTATGGCAGACAAGAAACGCATGTGGCTGTTAGGTTCTATTTTTATTGTGGCTTCTGGTGCGGTTTATTTTGTCTTTATGGCCGCTTGGCTGCAGTTCCTTATGTTTATTGGCATGATTTTGTTTGTGCGAATAGGCATTGGCTTGGTGGCTTTGATTGTAGGAGGAAAAAATATCAAAGATTATTGGGATAGTCGCAAGTCAGACGGCTTGGTTTGTAAAGTTTCCAATAAAGAAGGAACCTCCAAGATTTTTGATAAAATAAAAAATATTGTTTATCGCAAAAGCTTGCTATGGTCTATTATTGGCTTTATTATCCTTGGTTTTTCTGTGAATTTAGTTGAGTTGGCCTGTTCAGCTGGTTTTCCAGCTGTTTACACACAAATTTTGGCTTTTAGTGGCATTCCTGCTTGGGAGAAGTATTTGTACATGCTCGGCTATATTATATTTTTTATGCTAGACGACTTGATTGTTTTTGTTTTGGCCATGCTGACACTTAAATCAAAAATTGTCAGTGCCAAATATGCTAAGTATGCTAATTTGGTTGGCGGTTTACTCATATTTGTTTTAGGTCTATTACTTATATTCAAACCAGAGTGGCTGATGTTTAGTTAACCTTACCTTTTTATGATATATTTAGTGTATGCATCCGGCAATTTTATACAAAAAAATCAAAAACAACCTCGTGCAGTGCCAGGCTTGCGCGCATTATTGCGCTATTAAAGAGGGAAAGACCGGCAAGTGCGGAGTTCGTCAAAATGTCGGCGGCCGGCTCCAACTTTTGGTTTATGGCCGGCCTGTGGGTTTGCAAGTGGATCCGATTGAAAAAAAGCCCTTGTATCATTTTTTGCCCGGCACTAAAATTTTGTCGTTTGGCACTTTTGGCTGTAATTTTAAGTGCGAGTTTTGCCAGAACTGGGATATGTCGCAGACTTACGCAGAATTGACGCAGAATTATACTCCCGAAGAAATAGTTGCATTAGCAGTCAAGTATAAAACACCTTCAATCGCTTATACTTACAATGAGCCAGCGATTTTTGCTGAGTACGCGCGTGATATTATGGTTTTGGCACAGGATAGGGGATTAAAAAATGTGTGGGTGAGCAACGGCTATTTTTCTAAAGAAACTTTGGAATATATTGGGCCATATTTGGACGCGATTAATATTGATTTAAAATCATTTAGTGATGAATTTTATCAGAAAATTTGTGGTGCCCATTTGCAACCAGTTCTGGAAACTATTAAGCGCGTACACAAGCGGGGGATACATCAGGAAATTACCACTCTGCTTATTCCTGGTGAAAATGACTCTGACAAAGAATTAAAACAAATCGCGGAGTTCATCACATTCGTGGATAAAAATATTCCTTGGCATATTTCCCGTTTTCATCCAGATTATAAAATGCTGGATAAAGATATTACGCCTTATGGAAGTTTAACTAGAGCGCGAGAGATCGGCCTCAAGGCTGGTTTGAAGTACATTTATTTGGGGAATATATGAATAAAGCATCACAGCAATATTTACTTAGACTTGCCCGCCAAACATTGGAGTATTATTTTGCCAGCGGAAATGTTTTATATATTGCTGAAAATCAGCTGGACACAGATTTAATAGAACAGCGCGGTACTTTTGTCACTCTTACCAAACATGGACAATTGCGCGGCTGTATCGGTCACATTGAGCCAGTGCAGGAGATTTATAAGGATGTGATAGATAATGCTTTAGCCGCGGCTTTTCAAGATTCACGTTTTTTGCCATTGCGCCGGGAAGAATTGCCAGATGTGGAAATAGAAATTTCAGTTTTGACTTTGCCGGAAGAATTAAAATATACTTCAGTTGCTGATTTGCTGGTAAAAATAATACCGCTGAAACATGGCGTAATTATTCAAAAAGGCCGTCAGAGCGCCACTTATTTACCGCAAGTTTGGGAAAATTTATCTGATAAAGAAGATTTTTTAACCTCTTTATGTCTAAAAGCTGGTTTACAATCAGACGAATGGCAGACAGGTAATTTAGAAATTCAGACTTATCAAGCTGAAGTTTTTGCTGAAAAGCCTTAAATATGATATAATTTAGCAAAGTTGTTTTAACTTTGGTTTTTGTGCCTATACAAGATTTACAACGTAAAGATGGAAATGTAAAAAAGATTGAAGAAGATGTTTGTCTTTTTGCGCAGACAAATTACCGCAATCAGATGCGGAAATTCGGCATTAAGACAGATGATCGCCGCCGCCATATGTATGTGATTGGAAAAACTGGCATGGGCAAGACTACGATGATGGAAAATATGGTCTTGCATGATATTTATGCCGGACATGGTGTGGGTATAATTGATCCCCATGGTGATTATGCCGAGAAGATTATAGACTACATCCCAGCTAACCGCATTAATGATGTGATCTACTTTAACCCAGCTGACTTACAATATCCCATTGGCTTTAATATCTTAGAGGTTATTTCTGAAGAACAAAAGCATTTGGTGGCCGCTGGTCTAATGGGGACATTTAAAAAAATTTGGCCGGATGTTTGGAGTTCAAGAATGGAATATATTTTAAACAATACATTGTTGGCTCTTTTGGATTACCCCGGTTCAACATTATTGGGCATCAATCGTTTATTAGCTGACAAAGCCTATCGGCGTAAAGTGATAAGTAAATTAAAAGATCCAGTGGTAAAATCCTTTTGGCAGACAGAATTTGCTGCATATAATGACCGTTATGCCCAAGAAGCCGTGGCGCCAATCCAAAACAAGATTGGTCAGTTTTTATCCGCCTCAGTGATTCGTAATATGGTTGCACAGGTAAAATCAACGATTAATGTCCGGGAAATCATGGATTCAGGCAAGATTTTTATCATGAATTTGTCCAAAGGCCGGATTGGCGAAGATAATAGCCGTCTTTTAGGTGGCATGTTAATCACGGAACTGCAACTGGCGGCCATGGCACGGGTGGATATAACTGAGGAAGAGCGTCGAGACTTCTTTTTGTATGTTGATGAATTTCAAAATTTTGCTACGCCGTCTTTTGCCAACATTTTGTCTGAGGCCCGTAAATATCGCTTGAGCCTTATTATGGCACACCAATATGTAGCTCAGTTGGATGAGCTTGTAGCTGATGCGGTTTTTGGCAATGTTGGTACTCTTCTCGCTTTCCGTGTTGGCGGTCCAGATGCCGAGGTTTTGGAAAAAGAATTTGAACCAGCTTTTGTTATAAATGACATTATTAATTTGCCTAAATATCAAATTTTGCTTAAGCTTATGATTGATGGTGTGGCTTCTCAGCCTTTTTCTGCTATTACAATGCCTCCGATTGGTTCGCCAACAGGTAGTGAGGATAAGATTATAAAGGTTTCGCGGGAACGTTATGCTAAAAGTCGAGATGTGATTGAAGATAAGATTTTACGTTGGAGTGGTATGGATGTTGTTGGAGACGAAGAAGAGGAATCAGGACAAGTTAAAGTAGTTCAACAGTTTAATAAGCAGACAGCAGGCAGGGCTAATAAAAATATAACCAAGGCACCTGAAAGAAAAGAATCTGAAAAAACTATTTCTCTAAAGGAACTATTACCCAAAGCCGGAGCAACTACAGATAGACCACAGAATGACAACAGGGATAATAGCCAGCACAGGAAAAAGAAAAAAAAGAAAAAAAAGAAAAAAATATGGTCCATTCAAGAAACTAACCAAAATAACACAAGCCAACAACCTAGTAGCCAGTCTCAAATAATAAAACAAGATGAGGTAATAATGTTTGATGATAAAAAGCCAGATGATAATAAAAAAGTGAAGACAGAAGAACAGGATTTATTGGATGATTTAGTTAGGAAGAATGTCTAATTCTGAAGTAAATAGTAATTAGTAAATAGAGAGTTAATTTGGCTCTCTATTTTTAATCTAAATTACTAATTACTATTTACTAATTTATTGACAAAAATGGCTAAAATACGTTAATATACAAAGTATGGAACTTGTAACAGAAACATTTCTAGGGCAGTTAAAAAAGCCCAGTGCAGAAAGCCATAAAGGACAAAATGGGCGTGTTTTGGTTATCGCTGGTTCAGATAAATATCATGGCGCTTTATTACTGGCTATTCAAGCTGTTTCACGAATTGTGGATATGGTCTATGTTTATTCACCAGATAATGTAAAACTTGTAGAAAAATTAAAAAGTGAAGTAGCAGTATTTATCAATGTTTTACCAGGGGAGTTGTGGAATACAGCGGACTTCGTGGATGCAATTTTAATCGGGCCAGGACTGGCAGAGAACAGAAGCAATAAAAAAATATTAGAAAAAATATTATCCGCCAAAGGCGGACCAGCCTCTAGCTGGAAAAATATAGTTATTGATGCTGCAGCCTTATGGCACGTTGATCCGCATTTGCTTCACTCTAATTGTGTGGTTACACCCCATTCGCGTGAATTTGAAAATGTTTTTGCTTGTGATTCCAAGCCAGAAAATGTAGAAAAAATGGCCAAGTATTATGGTTGTATAATTGTTTTAAAAGGCAAATATGATTATATTAGTGATGGAAAAGATTTATTTGAAAATAGGACTGGCAATGTGGGCATGACCAAAGGCGGTACAGGGGATGTGATTTCTGGTTTAATAACTGGTTTAGCTGCAAAAAATGATACTTTGACTTCGGCTTTGGCCGGTATCTATCTTACTGGCCTGGCTGGTGATAGGTTGTATGAAAAATATGGGACTTTTTATAATGCTGAGGATGTAATTCAGAGTTTGGGGGAGGTGTGGAAGGTGGCTTTGTAAAAATCGTGTCAAAATGATACAATTAAAGTATTAAAATGAGGCGATTAAATTTAAATGAATTTTTATGTTAACACAGCGACAAAATGACAAGAAGGCGAGCGACAGAAACTAACAGGAAAACAGATTATTGAATTGGCAAAAATTTGTTATAATATAGAAAAGCATTATGGTTTCCCTTGTGATATTGAGTGGGCGTATGAAGGCGGGAAATTTTATGTGACACAATCAAGACCAATTACAACATTGAAGAAATAATTCACCTGTCATTCTGAGCAGAGCGAAGAATCCCTACCATCGTCTGTCATTCTGAGCGGAGCGAAGAATCCCTTATACAATGTTTTATGTCTTAACTATGTTTAAGGGATTCTTCGGCCTTCGGCCTCAGAATGACATATGATGTTTTATGTCTTAACTATTAACTATGTTTAAGGGATCCTTCCCCTTCACTTCGTTCAGGGTCAGGATGATATAACAAACAAAATATGAATTTTAAACGCGCTTTGGGGTATGCAATACTCCTCTGGGTTATAATCTTTGCTGTTATTTCAATTTTAATGTTTTTGCCTTGGTTTAAAGATAGCAGTTTAAGAGTGAATATTGTTTGGTATATTTTGGCAATTCCGGTGATTTTACTTTGGGCCAAGGCTTATTTTAAGATGGATGCTCCCACAACCAAGAAAGGTTTCTTGCTTGGTGTAGTAGCCTTGGTAGTGGTTATTATTTTGGATATGGTTATTACTGTGCCACTTTTTGTTGGTGATTATGCTTTGTATTTTGGCGACTGGCTTTTGTATATTGGCTTTGTAGAACTTTTGCTTTTAACCACTTATGCAGGTTATGAATTTGATGCTACCTATACCAAACCAAGTTTGTAAGTTATCTACAGATTGCCAGAAAACTAAAAGCAGGGTATAATATCCCTGCTTTATTTATGCCAGAACTTTTTACGCAACCTAATAAAAAACGAGGCGCGCGTTGGCTCGTTGTTATTTTAATTATTCTAGCTTTTGTTTTTGGCTTGTTTTTGGGCGTTATTTTGGATGCTCAAAGAGCAATTTTAAATAAAGACGGTAGTGTAAATATTTCCAAAGTTTTGGATTTGTACAGCCAAGTGCGGTCTGAAGAAGTTGAGTTTGGTCAATTTTGGGATGTTTGGGATATAATTAAGGAAAAATATGTTAAACAACCAGTTGATGATGTTGCCTTGTTTTATGGTGCCATGCAGGGTTTGGTGCGTGGCTTGGATGACTCTAATTCTGCATATTTTCCGCCTCAGCAGGCAAAAGAGTTTGCCGCTGGTTTATCAGGCGAATTTGAAGGCATTGGCGCGGAAATTGGTATTAAGGATAAACAGTTGTTGATTGTTGCGCCTCTGCCACAGTCGCCGGCTGAAGCAGCTGGTTTGAAAGCTGGCGATAAGATTTATGCCATTGACGACGAGGATACCTTTGGCTTTACGCTGGATGAAGCAGTAATTAAAATCAGAGGTCCTAAGGGAACTAAAGTTAAATTGACAATTTCTCATGATGGTTTGGAAGAAGTTGAAGAAGTTAGTATTATTCGTGATACCATTGATATTCCCACTATAGCCTGGGAAATGCAAACAGACAAAATTGCTTATTTACGCATTAGTTATTTTAATGAAAATACTTGGAGTGAGTTTGATAAAGCCGTGCGTGAATTACTTGAACAATCACCTGGTGGACTAATTTTAGATTTACGCAGCAATCCTGGTGGATTTTTAGAAACTTCTGTATCCATAGCCAGCGAATGGATTGATGATGGTTTAGTTGTTAGCGAAAAATTTAGTGATGATACAGAAAATAATTACAAAACTAGAGGTAAGCATCGTTTATCTCATTTGCACACAGTCGTTTTAGTAGATGAAGGTTCAGCTTCAGGTTCAGAGATTGTCGCCGGAGCTTTACAGGATTATGGTTTAGCCACATTAGTTGGCGCTAAAACCTATGGTAAAGGTTCAGTTCAGGATTTTGAGTTGTTAAAAGATGGTTCGGCTTTGAAATTAACTGTCGCTTATTGGTTAACTCCCAAGGGGCATAAAATTGATGGCGCAGGTATTATGCCCGATGTGATTATTGAAGAGATGTTTAGCGCTGTTGATGCCGAGGCAACAGAGGTTGAGTATGTAGATAAAGGTTTGGCCAAAGCTCTAGAACTTTTACAATAATATGTTTGGCGGTAAAGTCATCGTGGGAGATGGTCTGGGTAAAACTTTAGGTTATCCCACGGCTAATTTAGATACCACCCGGCAAATTTTATCATTGGCGCCCGGTGTTTATGTGGCTAAGGCCATTTTAGATAAACAAGAATACCAAGCGGCATTGGCGATTCAAGCTGAACCTTGGAAGGTTGAAGTTAATCTTTTAGATTATGTGGGGTCGGATTTTTATGGGGCCTGGTTGAAAGTTGAACCTTTAGAGCGAGTTGGTGCTATGGAAAAAATTGTTTCACTTGAAGCCTTAAAAGAAAAAATAGCGAGGGATATCGCTATTATCAAAACTAAGTTTGTAGATTAAATTCTTTCTACCCAGTGTTTGTCCACTTCTACTTCTAATTCAAGGTAGATTTTTTTATTTATGGCTGCTTCAAGTTCGCGGCGGGCTAATTGTCCGATCTCTTTTATCTTTTGCCCTTGACGGCCGATAATAATTCTTTTATAGCGGTCAGCATTAGTTAAAATGCGCGCAGAAATAACTGTGACGCCGTTCTTCTCTTCAACTTTGTCAGTTTCCACAGTGATGGCATAGGGAATTTCCTTGTCAAATATGGAAAAGATTTTTTCCCGGATGATTTCACTAATCCAAAAATAATTGTCTATATTTGTCCATTGTTCTTCAGGATAAAAAGCATTACCTTTAGGCAATAATTCCATGACTTTACCTCGCAGAGGCTGGACATGGGAATTTTTTAGAGCTGATAAAACAAAGACTTGAGCAAAGTCAGCACTCCAAACTTCATAATCTTCTTGATAAAGACGTTCTTTTTTTGGTAGGTCAGATTTATTAATTACCAGAATTTTAGGAATGTTCAGGTGGCGGATCATGCCGTAGGCAGCTCTTTCCTCATCGCCAATCTGACGGCTGGGGTCAACTACATAAATAATCAAGTCTAAATTTTCTTCCAAAACAGCTTTAATTTTGTTGGTTAATCTTGCTGTTAGAGGATTTTTACGGTCTTTAAAAACACCTGGGGTGTCTACAAAAATTGCTTGGCCCTCAGGAGTGTGCATAACACCATGGATTTCATTCCTCGTCATTTGGGCGCGAAAAGACGTGGCGGCAATTTTAGTACCGACCAAAGTGTTTAAGAGGGTCGATTTACCCACATTAGATCTACCAATTAAGGCGACAAAACCGGATTTCATAGAATTTGTCATTCCAGCGAAGGCTGGAAGTCATTTTATATTTCTAGATTCCCGCCTTTGCGGGAATGTCATTATTTTATCACTTTCTTGCCAAAAAATCAATTTTTGTGTATAGTATACATGTATGAAGGTAATATTTCTTAAAGATATTCCCGGTACTGGGAGAAAAGGGGAAATTAAAGAGGTAGCTGATGGTTATGCCCGTAATTTTTTGATTAGGCAAAATTTAGCTAAAGTAGCTAGTAAGGAAGCCTTGCTTGAGGTGAAAGTGGGTAGAGAAAAGCAGATCAAGGAGGCAGAGAAGGAATTAAAAAATAATCAGGAATTAGCCAGTAAATTGGATGGGGCAGAAATTGAAATTAAAGTCAAAGTAAGCGCAGGGGGGACACTGTATTCCGCTATTAGTGGGCAAAGAATTGTTCAGGAAATCAAAAAACAACTTGGCTTAGCAATTGAAATAAGACAGGTGATAGTTAAAGAACCATTGAAGGAAGTCGGCGGAAAAATTATTTTTATAATGTTTTCCCATGGATTGGAAGCTGAACTGCGGATTATTGTTTCAGCTGAGTAGTTGTCCTTCCAGTTGTGGAAGGTTTTTTTAATAATTGAAGTATAATACTAGCCTTGTATTATATGGCACAAGCAAGACAACTTAAATTAGAGAAGAAATATATTGATTGCTACCCCTATGCTGGTCATCATTTTAATGGTCAAAAAGCAGAGAGGTACATTTTTCGATTAAAGAGATTGGATAAACCGATTGAAGCTTCGGCCTATCAACAACAACTTAATGGGAAAACCATAAAAGTTGCCATTGAATTGTCGTCAATGTTTAGTTGTCCTATGGGTTGTAAATTTTGTGCCAGTGGTTCTTTAGGTAAAGTTTCTTTTTTGACAGTGGCAGAGATACTTGAGCAGGGAAAATTAATTGCCAAAACCATTACTAAATCAAATTTGCTACATTTTTGTTTTCAGGGAATAGGAGAACCAAGTTTAATTTCAGCTAATATTATTCAAGTTGCCAAAAAATTATTAAAATTATATCCAAAGGCTAAATTTAAAGTATCAACCATGGGTTGTAATCCTCAGGGGATTGTAGAGTTAGCTGATAATAATATTCCATGGGAAGCCATGCAGATAACCTTACCTCATTATCAGGAGAAAAAACTAAAGGAAATTTTTACAAATGCTAGCCAATATAATCTTAAGAAGGTTCTATCAGCTGTGAGTAAAATAAGAAAGTTGAGACCGGAAGTAAGAATTAAATTTAATTATGTTTGTATTAAGGGGTTTAATGATAATAAAAAGACGATTAAAGGAGTAGTTAATTTATTAAGACGTAATAATTTTTTTCTTAATGATGAGACAGAATTAAAAATTTCTTATCTTAATCCAACTGATCCGGCGGAATATTTTAAGCTGGAACCAGTAAAGGCAGAAAAGCATTATGAATTGTTAAGGTACGCCCAAAAGGAACTGGGGGTTAAGAATGTTTATGTCTTTGGGGCGATGAAGAATATTAGAGTCGGCTGTGGACAATTAATAAAAAACAATACAAATTAACATAATTCTTTTTTTATGCCAAAAACTAAATTCATTTTTGTCATTGGTGGTGTTTTGTCCGGTGTAGGTAAAGGTGTAACTACTGCCAGCATCGGTCGCATTTTTAAAAATTATGGCTTTCGGGTTTCGGCCGTTAAAATAGATCCTTATATAAACGTGGATGCTGGTACCATGAATCCGGTGGAGCATGGTGAAGTTTTTGTGACCGATGACGGTGATGAAACTGATCAAGACATGGGCAATTATGAACGTTTTTTAGATGTACCCCTGCTGTCCGGCAATTATATGACTACTGGTCGGGTTTATCAGAGCGTGATTGAGCGCGAACGCGCTATGGGCTATAAAGGCAGATGTGTGCAAGTGGTGCCCCATATTCCCTTGGAAGTGATTAGTCGGATCAAAAAAGCAGCGGAGAGATCAAAAGCCCAGATAATGGTGATTGAAGTTGGTGGCACGGTAGGTGAATATGAAAATATCTTATTTTTGGAAGCAGGGCGGATGATGAAATTAAATAACCCTGATGATGTAGCTTTTGTCTTGGTTAGTTATATGCCAGTACCCGGGCATTTGGGAGAAATGAAAACCAAGCCTACTCAACACGCCGCTCGTATGTTAGGTAACAATGGCATCCAACCGGATTTTATTATTGCCCGTGGTAAGTATGCTCTGGATAATCCTCGGCGGGATAAATTGGCTTTATTTTGTTGGATGAAACCGGAAAGTATTATTTCCGCACCTGATGTGCCGGTAATTTATGATATTCCCCGTGTTTTGGAAGCGCAGAAATTTGGTCATCTCTTGGCTTCACGTTTAAAAATAAAAATTAAACATAGTTATCAAAAAGATTGGGATAAATTAATAACCAAAGCCAAGACCGTAAAAAAAGAAGTAAAGATAGCTGTCGTGGGTAAATATTTTGGTACTGGTAATTTTACTTTAGCAGATTCATATATTTCTGTAATTGAAGCCGTTAAACATGCTTCTTGGTATAATAATACTAAACCAGTTTTGGATTGGATTGATTCTGAACAATTTGAAGACAAGCCAGCTAGTATTAAAAAATTAGCCAAATATAATGGTATTATTGTGCCTGGTGGTTTTGGCACGCGCGGAGTGGAAGGGATTATTAAAGCCATTAAATTTGCCCGGGAAAATAAAAAACCATATTTGGGTCTTTGTTATGGCATGCAATTGGCTTCAGTCGAGTTTGCCCGCCATGTTTTGGGATATGAGAAAGCTAATACTGTGGAAATGGATGAAAATACTTCCCACCCTATTATCCATATCAATCCTAATCAAGCAACTAATATTAGAGAGAATCGCTATGGAGGCACCATGCGTTTAGGCGCCTATGATTGTGTCTTGCGCCGTGGTAGTAAGGTCTACAAAGCCTATGATAAGGATAAAATTTCTGAGCGCCACCGCCATCGCTATGAATTTAACAATGATTATCGTGAGGAGATGGACAAGGCCGGTTTAGAGATTGTGGGAGTTAATCCAGAGTCAGATTTAGTCGAGATTGTGGAATTGAAAGGCCATCCTTTTTTTGTTGGTGTACAATTCCATCCAGAGTTTAAATCCCGGCCAATGCGGCCACATCCATTGTTTCGGGAGTTTATAAAGGCGGCGATTAAATAAACAACTAAACCCTACCCTTTTAGTGTATAGCAAAGGGATCCTTTGACTCGTTTCGCTCGCTCAGGATGACGAAACGGACAACTTCATATCCACCCACCATCACCCCCACATAAAATAGATCCCCCAGTAAGCTATTTTTGAAAAATGGCAGAGCCATAAAATAAGATTGCATTAAGCCGGAAAAATTATGAATGTACATCGTGCCAAACAGCCAGACGGCGGTATTAGTAATCAAGAAAAATAAAATTGCACTAAGCAGGGTGCCACCCAAGATGGTAGAAAATTTTTTGTGTTTGCGAACTAAGAGGCCGATCAAACCTGCCAAAACAAAACTCAGATAAACTGCCAGCATGATTTGCCAAGCGTAAAAGCCGACAAAAATATCACTAATCAGCATTATTGCCAATGGCAGAATAATTGCCCACCGTTTTGGCAAATAAAGCCCGCTAAACAAAGCAATAGCGCCAATGGGGGCAAAATTAGCTGGATGAGGGAGTAATCTAGCTATAAAACCTAAAGCAATCAGTAAGAGTGGAATCAGAAGTTTTTTATTCATAATTTGTTCATTATACCAAACTTAAGAGAAAACGCCAACCTAAATAGAGTCCGAGACTAGTAGCAGCTGCGGCGCTGGCCCCAAAAACACCTTTGGCTGTTTTTTGTAGTGGAGTTGAACCAGTATAAACTGTTAGAGTTTGTTCGGACGGTGATTCAGTGATTATGATTGGCGCTTCTATAGTTGTTGGCGTAGATTCTACTGCTGGTAGAACTATTTTAGGCTTAGTTGTTACTACTGTCTGTATTTTGGTTGTAGCCGTTGGCGCTTCTGCAGTATTAGTTAGTGTAGGAGTATTTATGATGGTTTTCAAATTATTTGTTGGTGTAGCGGCTTCTGGCGTAGTCATCGGTGTGCTAGTTACGATAATTACTTCTATAGTTGTAGTTGGCGTACTAGTTGTTATCACTGTGTCTTTAGCCGTAGTTGGTGTGGTGGTAACAATCTCTATTACTTTTTTTACTGGCGGCGTATAGGGGCTAACACTATAGCTAGATGAACTGGGTGGCGCTGGCGGTTCTGGTTCTGCTACTTGTTTGGGTTTAAGTATTATGGGCCAAGTTTGTCCTAATAAAGCTGGTATAGCATGTTTTTCAGCAAACCAGTCAGTTGCGCCTATTACCCAAGCGGATTCATAATAACCTGTCTCATTAAGCAATTTAACTAGTGGGTGCCAAGGATTTTTACCTTCAGTATTAAACCAGTTTGTTTGACTTTCACCTAGAGCGCTAATACCCATAATCACCCAACTGGTAGTTAAAACATCAGAACTGTCCCAGCCCCACCCGCCATCAGCTAGTTGTTGGTCTTGTAAATAAGCTTTGGCTTGGCTAAAGACAGTAGTACTAATAATTACTCCTTTGTTTTCAGCATATTTAAGGGCATTGATAGCGCCACCAGTAATATCAGCTCCAGGCCAGCCAGCCCAAGTAAAGGAGCCATTAGTTTGTTGGTCAGCTAAAATAGTTTGTAAAATATCTTGGATAATTGGTTCATTAGTATTTTCATCAATAGCTAATAGTGAAATTAAGCCAAAAATATCGTCATTGATACCATTTTCACCGTAAAGATTGTTATTATAGCAGTCGTTTTTTAGCTTGTTTTTTAATATCTGTATTTGCTCATTATTAGTAGCCACGCCAGCAGCTAATAGGGCTAGAATATGGCGAGGGTAAGCCGCGCAGAGATTGAGATCACTGCCCGCAGAAAAGTCATAATTAGTGGCATAATCTAGTAAGGAGGCTTCAGTTGTCTGAATGTCTTCAGCATATTGGTTGTTTGCACCAAAAGACATAATCGCCCAGTCTGTTATCGTGCCGTCTACTATCATGCCAGTTTCATTCTGTTGGGATTTTAAGTAGAAGAGGATTTTATTTACAGCTTCAGCTATTTTTGCGTCAGTGATGAGAATATTTTCTTCTGGTTCAGGTTCATCGCCGCCAATCTCTCCGCCACCGGAATAACTGCCATCATTGTCTTCTTCTTCTTCATCATCATCTTCATCTTCTTCATCCTTTTGGTTTGAAAAAGTTGAAGTAGGGGAGAGAGTGACAATGTTTGTGTTTATAAAATTATTTTTTTGACCATAGATTTCGTACGGCGTAGTTGTTGAGAGATATAGATCATAAGTGCCATTGGCAGTAAAAAATTCCTGGTTATTAATTACCAACGTACTGGAAGTAGAGTCTAACCAAATAGAGTTCCAACTTTCGTCATAACCAGGTTCTAAAATTGAGATAGTTGTGGTAGTGTTTAATTCTGGTGTAGTGGTAGTGATTTCAAGTTTCAATGGCGAAGTGCCGTAGGTAAGTAAAAGATTTTCATTTTTAGTCAGTAGATGAGCATTAAGAGAAGTCATGCCTAATTCTAATTCACTATACCAACCCCACCAGTTGAAATCACTGCCGTCATATTGATTTATTTTATTTAGAAAAATACCGTACTGCCCCCATGAATAATTTATTTCCCAATTTTTTTGTTCAGCGATTTGTTCTATAACGCACCAGGCATTTAGAGTGGTAGTGGTACCAGTTTCAGAATCTGGACATTCTGTGACAGTAAAATAATCGTCAAAAAGCGTGATATCGTAGGCTTCTATTTGTAGATGAATAGTTGTTGTAGATAGTGTAATAGTTGTGGTGGGTGTTGAGGTTGTTGTCGTTGATGTTTGTATTGGTAATTCTGGAGTAGAGGTTGGAGACTCTTCTGCCAAGACAGGGATAAAAAATAAAACTCCACAAATTATTAAGCCTCCTAACAATATTTTTTTCATATTTTTTAGAAATTAGATGATTCGTATTTCCATTCAACGATGTCTCCGGATTTGACTATTTGATTAGAAATACCAACTTGGGCAGATTCGCCATTAAGATAATAAATCCAATATTTGCCAGCTTGAGGATCGTTTTTCAAGCCGTTAATGCTTTCTACAAAATAGCCGAGTCCGGAAAATTCTTTAGTGGTAAATAAAAATGGTGTGTGTGAATCAGCCGAAGCAAATTGCATGAGTTCGTAAACAGTGGTTGTGCTTGTCAGGTTATAGCTGTCAGCTTTTAGCTTATAGTTAGTGATTGGGCCAGTTGAAATTTCTATGGATGTTGTAGATGCTTGCTCTGTAGTGTAAACCTTGTTTTCTATTAACGGGGTTGAAGTTGTTGAAGTAATCTCTGTTGTTTGTTGAATTTTATCTAAAAATTGTTGCTTATTTGTAATTTTCTCATTGGTATTTTGGGTGTTGTTTGGAATTTGTTGTTTGTCACTTGGAATTTTAAAAGTATAGTAGCCGCTTACTCCAATTATTACTAATAATACAGCTAAGATAATAAAATGATATTTATGTTTTTTGATGTATGTTTTCATAATAAAAAACTGCCTTAACCGGGCAGAATTTGATTTAAAGTTAGAAAATCTAACAAGTCATTCCTGCTCGGGATACTGCTATATTTGAAGACCGGACTACCCTTAATAGGGATTACCGTTGCGGCACAGTGGAGGAATTGAACCTCACTTCCACAAATATAGAGTTTGATTGTATAAATAGTTTAACAGGTTTGTTTATATGTGTCAAAAAAAATTTGGGGATAACTTCAGCTTTAAAGTAAAAAGGCGCTATCGTATTTTAATTATGAACGTGTAATTTTTTGTTCTTTGCTATTATCTTCTATTGTAAAACCAAGTTTTTTGATCTCCGCGCGGAGTTTGTCGCTGGTTTCCCAGTTTTTGTTTTTTCGCGCTTGTTGACGTTCATTCAAGAGTTTTTTTACTTCGTCTGGCAGGATCATTTTTTGCTTTTTTACTTTTTTGAGTCCAAGCCCCAACACCTTGTCAAATTTAAATAAAGTTCTTTTTTTGGCGGAAATGGGATAAGTGCTTTTAACTAAGTCCCAGATTAGGGCCAGAGCTCCCGGCAGATTCAAATCATCATTGATTAAAGCCGAAAATTTTTGTTCGTATTCCACACAGCCGATTTTTGGCGCCTCTTTCCAGCTGCGGACGATATTATAGAGCCGGTTAAGCCCATTTTCTGCCGCCATCAACGCCTCCCAAGAAAAAGTTAATTGTTTTCGGTAGTGGGTTTGCAAGAGCCAGTAGCGGTAGGACAGAGGATTGATATTTTTTTCTTTCAAGGTATCTAGGGTAATAAAATTATCTTTTGATTTGGCCATTTTAGTTTTGTCTAGGACAAGAAATTCTCCATGTAGCCAGTATTTAACCCAAGGTCTTTTGCCGGTAATAGCTTCGGATTGTGCAAGCTCATTAGTATGATGAATTGGTATATGGTCTATACCGCCGCAGTGAATATCAAATTGTTTGCCTAAGTACTTCATACTCATGGCCGAGCACTCAATATGCCAGCCAGGAAAACCCATTTTATCAAAAGCTTTCCATTCCATTTGTCTATTACTATTTTGGGGAGAAAATTTCCATAAAGCAAAGTCATGCGGATTTTTTTTATCTCCCAAATCAATTCTTACTCCGGCTTTGAGGGTTTGTTTTTGTAAATTAGCCAGTTTGCCATAGTCTTTTAGTTTAGCAGTATCAAAATATATGCCATCTTTGATTTCATAAGTATAGCCTTTGTCAATCAGAGTTTGTACTAATTTGATTTGTTCTTTGATATGATCAGTGGCCCTGCACCATTTGTCCGGGGGAAGTAAATTAAGTTCTTTCAGGTTATTTTGAAAAGCCTGGGTGTAAAATTCAGCAATTTCCCAAGCGGTTTTGCCTTCGCGTTCAGCTCTAGTTTCTATCTTATCTTCACCTTCATCGGCATCTGAAGTTAGATGTCCAACATCCGTAATATTCATAACATGCTTGACTTTGTAATTGTTGTACAACAAAACCCGTTTCAAAATGTCTTCAAACACATAGGTGCGGAGATTGCCAATGTGGGCGTAGTTATATACTGTAGGGCCGCAAGTATACAAGCCAACTTCTTTTTTAAGAGGTTTGAAAATTTCTTTTTTACGAGACAGAGTATTGTATAGTTTTAGCATAGTGGGGATATTATATCAGTTTTTGGAAAAGAAAAAAAGCCTTTGGGTAATTAAGTATTCACTGTGGATAGATTACTTTTTTTGTATTTTTATGCTATAATATATACACTATGTCATTATTTGGAAATAAAGACGCCTATCTGGGAGTTGATTTTGGAGCAGACGGAATTAAGTTAGTTGAACTACACAAGACCAAAGGCCGGCCACAGCTTTGGACTTATGGAATTGCTGAAGAAATTTTGGATATTCATATTCCCAAAGCAGACAAGACACCAGAAGAATTGATTTATGAACAGGACTCAACTAAGAAAAAGAAAAAGAATGAAGATTTGCCTAAAATAGATGATCCACGGGTAGAAAAATATGCCGAGTTGCTTAAAGCTCTACTAAAAGAGGCAAAAGTGACAACAAAAAATGCTACAGCCAGTTTGCCTGTGTCTTGTATTTTCCATACAGTAGTGAATTTACCTTATGTAGAAGACAAGGATATTGATCATATTATCAAGGCAGAGATTAAAAAAATGTTGCCACAACCAATAGAAGAAATGCAGGTGGTGAACCAAAAGATTCCTCAACCAGGCAAGGAAAAGCCTAAATATATTAAAATTTTAGTGACCGCCGCTCCAAAAACTTTGGTCGCTTTCTATACTGCCATTTTTCAGAAAGCAGGCTTAGAATTAAAAGAATTAGAAACCGAGGCTTTTGCTCTGGAACGATCTTTGGTGGGTAATGACAAGGCCACAGCCATGGTGGTTGATATTGGCGCGGAACGGACAAATTTTTTCATTATTGACCATGGATTGCCATTGACCCATCGTAGTATAGATGTGGCCGGTGAAACTTTTGACAGGATTTTAATGAGTACTTTAGGTGTGGATAAAGATGATGTGGTGCAAGTAAAAATGGATTTGTCGCGTATTCAACAGGGTGTATCTATAGATGTTTTTCGACCAGTACTTGATCCAATTATTAAAGAAATTGATTATGGCTTTGAATTGTTTTTGAGCCAGACAGGCAATGAGGGCAAGAAACCAGAAAAAATTATTCTTACTGGAGGTTCTTCAGTATTGCCATTTTTAGTGGATGAAATTAAAGTTAAATTTTCCATGAAGGTATTTGTTGGCGATCCATGGGCTCGAGTCGTACACCAAGAAGGTCTGAAAATGGTTTTAGACAAGATTGGCCCAAGAATGGCAGTTTCCATTGGTTTAGCTTTGCGGAATATTGTCTAAATAGCTATCCACAGTAGTTTTACAGTTATCTTTAATTCTGATATAATATATTAAATTTAATAAAATTTTATGACAGATAACAAAAATGTTCATATTCTCATAATTGAGGATGATACCTTCTTGTCAAATATCTACAAGACAAAGTTTGACATGGAGGGGTTTAAAATTAGCACTTCGGAAAATGGGGAAGTTGGTTTGGCTGATGTCAAAAAGAAAAAGCCGGATATTATTTTGCTAGATATTCTTTTGCCCAAAATGGATGGTTTTGCTGTTTTGGAAGCTTTGAAAGCTGATGCTGAAGTCAAAAATATTCCGGTTATTCTATTGACTAATTTAGGACAAAAAGACGATGTGGAGAAAGGATTGGAACTCGGCGCAGTTGATTATTTAATCAAAGCACATTTTAAGCCATCAGAAGTGGTTGATAAAGTCAAAAAGGTTTTAAAATTAAAATAATTATTTTCTCCAAGAAAGGGGGTGATAACATGAATAAAAAAGGTTTCACATTGATTGAACTTTTGGTGGTAATTGCTATTATTGGTTTATTATCCACTTTGGCAGTTGTGGCTTTGGGTTCAGCTCGGGAAAAAGCTCGTGACTCTAAACGCCTATCAGATCTTAGGCAAGTACAAACTGCGCTTGAGCTATATTACACAGACCAAGGTTCATATCCAATTGAAGAGTCTGCTGTCACTCTCGGTTCAACAGACTATGCTTGTTTAAATGCTTCTGGTTTGGGAGCTACTGGTTGTACAAGCCCATATATGGGTTTAGTTCCAGCTGATCCAGGTTCAAACTCCTATGCTTATACATCAGCTGATGGTACGACATTTAGTATTGCGGCAACGCTTGAAGGTACAGTTAATGGCTTGGAAGGCAATATTACTGCCTCGCCATCAGGTATCCAATAATATCAAATCGTGAATTTACGATTACACCTCCTTTCCTAGGGGGTGTTTTTTTGCTATAATATTAACATATGTGGGCACTATTCTATGTTTTAGTTTTTATCTTTGGCCTTTGTGCTGGAAGTTTTTTGAATGTCTGGGTTTGGCGGACTTGGGAGAATATATCAATTGTGCAGGGAAGGTCAATTTGTCCGTACTGTCGACACAGGCTAATTTGGCATGACATTATACCCTTGGTGAGTTTTTTTCTTTTAGGTGGCAAGTGTCGTTATTGCAAATCTCCAATTTCTTGGCAGTATCCCATTGTGGAATTAATCATGGGTTTGTTGTTTTTGTTTGTGGCTCTGTGGCATAGAGGAGAACAGACTTTTATCACACTTGAGATGATTTGTGGATGGTTAGTGATTTTCTTTTTGTTTTTTATTTTTCTCTATGATTTAAAATACAAAGAAATTCTCGATGTGGCTACTTTGCCTCTGGCAGTGATGTTTTACCTTTTGGCGATTGCCATGGACTGGAACACTTGGCAGAGTTTACTTTTAGGGATAGTTATTGGCGGAGGTTTCTTCCTTTTGCAATATCTGATTTCCAATGGCAAGTGGATTGGTGGTGGAGATATCAGATTGGGTTTTTTGATGGGAGCAATTCTCGGTTGGCCTGTAATTATTTTTGCCTTAGGTTTAGCTTATGTTTTAGGAGCCATTGTCAGTCTTTTTTTAATTGTGGTTAAAAAGAAGAAAATGGGAGATGAAATTGCATTTGGCACATATTTAGTGGTAGCGACATTTGTAGCCATGTTTTGGGGACAGGGAATAGTGGTGTGGTATTTAAGTTTGTTAAGGTAATTTATGAGTCAAGATTTAAATAAACAAGTCAAAAAGCTTCGTGAACAAATTGATGATTTGCGCTATCGTTATCATGTTCTTAATGATCCTCAAGTGACAGATATAATGTATGGGGGTTTGATGGCTGAATTACGAAAAATTGAAGAATTGCATCCAGAGTTAATGACTCTAGATTCACCGACCCAACGGGTGGCAGGGCAGCCGGCGGAAAGATTTAATAAAGTTAGACATACTGTGCCTCAGTGGTCTTTTAATGATGCTTTTAGCGAAGAAGAAATGACTGAGTGGGAAGAGCGAATAATGAATTATTTAATAAAACAACTTGGTTCAAAACCAAAAGATTTAGATTATTGCTGTGAATTAAAAATTGATGGTTTGCACATGGTTTTGACTTATGAAAATGGCTTGTTGAAGACCGCGGCTACGCGCGGTGATGGTAAAGTAGGGGAGGATGTGACGAATAATATCAAAACAATTCATAGTGTGCCATTGCGATTGGCTCCTACTCCCTTTACTCAATCTCGGGCAGAGGGGAATAATATCCCTTTTACCAAGAGGGAGTGGAAGGGAGTTGTTGAAGGTTTGTCTCTCGTCGCCGAAGGTGAAGTGTGGCTTGGCGCAAAAATGTTGCAAAAAATCAATCAAGAACGAAAGAAAAATAATGAGCCAGAATTTGCTAACCCTCGTAATGCCGCTGCTGGCACGATTCGGCAATTGGATCCGGCTGTGGTTAGAGATAGAAACTTAAGTTTAACAGCGTATGACATCTCGGGCATAGGAGATAAGAGATCTGACATAGACACTCAGGAAGAAGAGTTAAGGACATTAGATAAATTAGGCTTTTTAACAGATAAACATTGGAAAGTTTGCAAGAATTTGAACGAGATTTTTGCTTTTTATAAACAAGTAGAGAAGATGAGAGGAAAATTTGAATTTTGGATTGATGGCATTGTCATTAAAGTTAATCAAAAAAAATATCAGGACGCCCTTGGTTTTACTGGTAAAGCCCCGCGTTGGGCAATTGCTTATAAATTCGCGGCTGAACAAGGTAAAACCAGAATTAAAGATATTTATGTGCAAGTGGGCCGGACCGGCGCTTTGACCCCTGTGGCTCTGATGGAACCAGTCAAACTCGCCGGCACTACAGTCACGCACGCCACTCTCCATAATTTTGATGAAATAAAAAGATTAGGAGTTAAAATAGGGGATCAGGTAATTGTAGAAAAAGCTGGTGAGATTATTCCCAAAGTTATTTGTGTATTGGATAAGTTGAGAAATGGGAAAGAACGAGGTATTGCAGAACCGCGAACTTGCCCTATTTGCCGTTCACCGGTGGAACGCAGAGAAATATTAGATAAAAAACAAGGTAAGTCAGCTGGTTTGTTCTGTTCAAACTTTAAGTGTTATGCTCAAGAATTGGAAAGAATAATTCATTTTGTTTCGCGCAAGGCTTTTGATATTGACGGCCTGGGCGATAAGATTGTGGAGCAGTTGTTAAATGAGGGGTTAATAAAAAATCCTGCAGATATTTTTAGCTTGACTCAGGGTGATTTGGAACCTTTGGAAAGGTTTGCAGAAAAGTCAGCGGAAAATTTAATTAAGGCAATTAATCAAGCTAAACAAATTACTTTATCTAGGTTTATCTTCGCTCTTGGTATTCGCCATGTGGGCGAGGAGACGGCAATAAGATTAGCTCAACACTTTGGAAATTTAAAAAAAATGACAAAAGCTAGTTTAGAAGAGTTGCAAGCTGTGAATGATGTTGGCCCACGTGTTGCGGAGGCGATTTGCGAGTGGTTTAAAGAGAAAAAAAATATTACGTTGGTTGAGGAGTTGATTGAAAATGGAGTAAAGATAAAAGTTAGTAAGTTTGTCCCGCAGCGAACGGGATCCCGCTTTGGCGGGATAAGTTCGCAATCTAGTAAGTTTGCGAATTTGACGTTTGTTTTAACAGGAACTTTGGAAACTATGACCCGTGATGAAGCTAAAGAAAAAATTCGAGCTTTGGGCGGTTCAGTTTCAAGTTCAGTCAGTAAAAACACTACTTATTTAGTAGTTGGTGAAGAACCGGGGAGTAAATTAAAAAAAGCTGAACAGCTTGGAGTTAAAGTTATTGATGAAGAAAAATTTGTTAAATTGTTGAAGGGTTAATGAATGTTGTCCCGTCCGAGCGGGATGGAATCGTAACTCCCCCTTTTAGGGGGAGCCTCCGACGTCGCAGTCGGAGAGAGGGGGTCTGCAGCCAGAAAGACGAATAAACAAAATATATGCAAAAAATAGGGAGGTTCAGTAATAAGGCCTGTTTTAAAGAAAGACGCCGAAAACTAAGAAGAGAATCAACTGAGGCAGAAAAAGAATTATGGTACAAGTTAAGAAACAAACAAATGCTGGGCCATAAATTTCGCCGCCAATACAATATTGGCTATTGCATTGTAGATTTTTATTGCCATGAATTAAAACTGGTTATAGAAGTTGATGGTTACAGTCATGAAGATGAGGATGTCTATAAACACGATTTAAAAAGACAAAAGTTCTTAGAAAATTCAGGATTTAAAATAATAAGATTCACTGATGAGCAAGTATTGAAAGACATGGATAATGTTATTAACGGTTTAATATTTGAAATCACCAAGCTTTCTCCTGCCAACGACCCCACCAACCTCCCCTAAAAGGGGAGGCTACGAACCGCCCCTCTCTAGATAGGTGTTTTTATGCTCATTATAGCTTTTTATGACCCCAAGAAAGTGGAGCAGTATAAGAAAAATAAAAACACGCTTTAGTTCTTGTTATTTACCTAGATTTTTGTTAGACTATCCATATATGTCACTAAATATGTCACTAACTACGCAAAAAGTAGAAGAGATTGCCAGGTTAGCTCGTTTGGAGCTAACTGAAGTAGAAAAAATGATGTATGCCGAGCAGCTCTCGGTGGTTTTAGAATATATTGAGATGTTAGATGAAGTAAAGACTGACGGTGTTGCAGAGACTTGCCAGGTGACAGGTTTAGAAGATGTGGTGAGGGAGGACAAAGTAGAGGCTTGTGATCTTAAAGTTGTGAAAAAAATAATTGCCGCTTTTCCAAATAAAAAAGGTAATTTACTTAAGGTTAAAGCTGTTTTTGACTATGAATCTGAATGAATTAACAATTAAGCAAGCTCACGATGGTTTAGAAAAAGGTGAATTTACAAGTTTGGATTTAACACAGGCTTGTTTAGTGCGTATTAAAGAGAGAAATGACAGTATTAATGCTTTTATAACTGTTTTTGAAAAAGAGGCTCTGTCCGAAGCTAAAGTAGCTGATGAAAAAATTAAAAAAGGCAAGCAAAAAATGTTGACTGGTATTCCTTTTGTAGTTAAAGATGCTATTGATACTGTGGGGAGGCGTTCTACTGGTGCAGGAAAAATTTTAGATAATTATGTACCACCATTTGAAGCCACAGTGGTTAAAAAAATTCGTGGACAAGGCGCAGTGTTGCTTGGCAAGACTAATTGTGATGCTTTTGGTCATGGCGCTTCTAATGAACATTCCATGTATGGGCCAGTGAGAAATCCCCATGATGAGTCCAAGGTAGCTGGCGGTTCTTCAGGTGGTTCAGCTGCGGCTACGGCTGACCACCAATGTTTATTTGCCATTGGCGAAGATACTGGTGGTTCTATTCGTCAGCCAGCTAGTTTCTGTGGTATTGTTGGTTTACGACCTAGTTATGGCCGAAATTCACGTTATGGCATTATGCCCATGACTTCTTCTATGGATACTGTTGGCCCAATGACTAAAACTGTAGAAGATGCAGCAATTTTAATGGAAATAATGGCCGGATATGACTCTAAAGATGCTACAACTGTCGTAGATAAAGTACCTAATTATAGTAAAAAGTTAAAAGTAGAAAATAAAAAATTACGAATAGGGGTGCCAAAAGAGTATTTTGAAGTTGAGGGTATGGAAGAGGAGACTAGGAAATTGGTGGAAAAGAAAATTCTTGAATTAAAAAAGAATTTTGAAGTAGTTGAAGTGTCTTTACCTATGACGAAATATGCCATTCCGGTCTATTATATCATCACACCGAGTGAAGACAGTTCTAATCTTGGTAGATTAGATGGCATTCGCTATGGGGTGCAGGCTGAAGGAAAAGATCTTTATGAAGTTTATGCCAAATCTCGTTCCCAGGGCTTTCCCGAAGAGGTCAAACGGCGTATAATGATAGGTACCTATGCTTTGTCTGCCGGCTATTATGATACCTATTATCGCAAGGCGCAGAAAGTCCGGACTTTAATTATTGAAGATTTTAATAAAGTTTTTTCAAAAGTTGATTTATTGGTTACGCCGACTTCACCTTTTCCCGCTTTTGACATAGGAGAAAAAGAAAATGATGTTCTGGCTATGTATTTAGCCGATGTTTTAACTGCTCCAGTAGTTATTGCTGGTATTCCTGCAATATCTGTCCCCGTGGGTAAAACTAACGAAGGTTTACCTGTTGGCATGCAGATAATTGGGTCCAGATTAGAAGAAGTTAAAGTTTTGCAATTAGCTAATCAGATTTAATTTTATGCGCGAGGAGGAAATACAAAAATTAGTTAAGTACAAGGATAAGGATTTTTCTTATCGTATTAACGTCGAAGGCGATTATCGCGACACATGGCGGATTTTTCGTATCATGGCCGAGTTTGTGGAAGGCTATAATTTTTTATCCCAATTTAAGAATGAAGTTACTATTTTAGGTTCAGCTCGTTTAGAACAAAAAACTGAATATTGCCAGACAGCGCGTTGGCTGGGTAAAATGCTAGGGGAAAATGGTTTTACCACCATCACTGGCGGTGGGCCAGGCATTATGCAGGCGGCTAATCAGGGTGCTCAAGAAGGCAAAGGCGAGTCAATCGGCATAAATATTCAATTACCTTTTGAACAGCGGATTAATCCCTATGTCAGCAAGTTCGTTGGCTTTTACTATTTTTTTACTCGTAAGGTAATGCTGACTTCGCCGGCTAATGCTTTTGTTTTTTTTCCGGGTGGGTTTGGCACCATGGATGAGTTTTTTGAAATTGTTGATTTGATGGAATTAAAGAAGATGCAGCAGGTTCCGATTATTTTGGTTGGTAAAGCTTTTTGGCAGCCTTTATTGTATTTTTTAGAGAATCGTTCCTGTCAGGTTGGTTCAGTAGAAGCTAATCATATTAATGCTTGGCATTTGGTAGAAACAGCTGAAGAAGCATTTGCATATATTAAAGATACTAAAGACAAATTCAATGTTTGTGATTTGTCACCGAGCAGTTTTCATTGTGATAAAAAAATTGACTGGAAAATTTTTCGTATTATGGCGGAATTAGTGGAAGGTTTTGAATTTCTTACCGGCTTAGTTGAAAATGTGACTGTACTGGGTACTAAAAGTATTTCCGCTGATCATCACTATTACAAAGCTGCTCATGATTTAGGTGTACTTTTGGCTCGGGATGAATTTTCTGTGGTTTCTGGAGGCGGTCCGGGTATAATGGAAGCGGTCAGTAAAGGCTGTTTTGAGGCTGGGGGTACTGCCGTAGGTATTAATATGAAGTATGGTTTTAAAGAACGCCGTAACCCCTATTTAACCAAATCCATTGGTTTCCAATTTCCTTATGTGCGTAAATTGATGGTTACGGCTCCATCTAAAGCTTTTGTCTTTTTTCCAGGTGGTTTTGGAACAATGCATCAACTATTTGAAGTTTTAACTTTGTTGCAGACCAAAAAGATGCAGCCCTTGCCTGTCTTGTTATATGATCATGAATTTTGGCAGCCATTACTGACTTTTATTAAAAAGACCATGATTGCCGATTTTAAAACAGTGGCTTTAGAGGATGACGAGTTGTTCCAAATTGTTGATAATGTGGATTCAGCAATGAAGATTATTAATGAGTTTAAGAAAGAGGGGTTTGGTAAGAAATAAGGAGAGTTCGCATAGTGGTCTAGTGCGCCGCCTTGGAAAGGCGGTAAGGTGAAAGCCTTCGAGGGTTCAAATCCCTCACTCTCCGCCAAGTTTTACATTCAGCGAAATTGAAAGATGTTGCCTCGGCGCAAAG
>CAZRZS010000003.1:4380-26455 GCA_964604685.1 uncultured Gammaproteobacteria bacterium | reverse complement strand
TTAACATTTTTGGCGCTTCGCGCCAATAGTGTTGCGTTAGATTCTTGAGTCAAACTTACTCAAAGTTGAAGAAATCTTACCAAATATGAGAGTTAGTTCATGCGCTTCCTTCCATAGTTTTCTCAAATCTTCTTTTTTGTCTATTTCTACAGTCGCTAACATTTCTATCCAATATTTAGATTCTTTTACTTCTTTTTTACAAATATGTATCTTATTTCTAAAATCTTTTTTTGAACTAGAACCATTAGCTTCACAATAATTAGCCCCAACACTAGTAGACGATCTGATTAATTGAGAGATAATATTTTTATTTAGATTATTTTCTTTTATATTTTTTAAGAAACCAAGAATATCTTTAGAAAAATTCTTAGTTCTTTCCTCCAAATCGTATTGCATAATTGATTAATTTAAAATTGTTTTCAAATTTTAAATTGAAAATTTCAAATTTAAGAAACCTTCACGCTTCGTTCGTATAGACAGATCTAACATCGTCTAGGTCTTCAAAATACTCACAAAGATTAGCCACTTTTTCACTCTGACTTTCATCCAAAGATAATGTTTCTTTGGCTACCCATTCTAAACCGGATTCTTCCGGTGCTAAACCAAACTTTTTTACCACTTCCAAAACTTTCTGAAATTTTTCTACAAAACACCTAATCTCCAAACCAAATTCCGAATCAATAATATCTTCCGCCCCCGCGTCAATTAACTCTAATTCAAATTCTGACTTTAGACTTTTGACTTTAGACTTTAAACTATCGCCGAGGCGTATCACGCCAAGGCGGTTGAACTGCCACTGCACACTATTGGGCCCGCCCAAAGAACCGCCATACTGGCCTAAAACATGTTTTATTTCTGAGACAGTCCGATTCTTATTATCTGTCAAAGTTTCAATCAAAATTGCCACGCCATGAGGGCCAAAACCTTCATACAAAATTTCTTCAATTTGAACACCATCTTTTAATTCGCCTGTCCCCCGCTTTATCGCCCGCTCAATATTATCTTTAGGCATGTTAGCGCCTTTGGCTTTTTCTATAGCCAAACGCAAAGAAAAATTCATTTCTGGGTCATTACCGCCTTGTTGGACAGCAATGGTTATCGCCTTGCCTAACTTAGTAAATATCATGCCGCGCTTGGTATCCGTCGCCCCTTTTTTATGTTGAATTTTTGACCATTTGGAGTGTCCAGACATAATTTTCTTGTCATTTTTGCTTAAATCTTAACTAAATTATCAATTATCTCTGCAAATCAAGCTAATTATATATTTGTTTATTTCTTTATGCCCGTACCCGCGGGAATCAAATGCCCGATAATCACATTCTCTTTTAGACCACTTAAGTGGTCAATTCTGCCAGTAATAGCCGCATTGATTAAAACGCGAGCTGTTTCTTGAAATGAAGCCGAAGATAAAAAGCTTTGCGTTGACAAAGAAATTTTAGAAATGCCCATGAATAATTCCCTGCCTTTGGCTGCCTGCTTGCCCTCTTTTTTAAGCTGTTCATTAGCTGATAATAATTGAGCTTTTTCTATAATTTCACCAGGTAAAAGATCTGTTTCGCCTGGGTCTTCCACATAAACACGGGAAAACATTTGTTTGATTATAATCTCCACATGTTTATCATTTAAACGTTGGCCTTGAGCCGCATAAATACCCTTAATTTCAGTCAAAATATAACGTTGGACAGCGGCCTTGCCTCTAAGTTCATACAGCTCTTGTAAATTCACTGCGCCTTCTGTTAACTGAACGCCTTTTTCCACAACATCACCATTTTTAACCCAAAGTTTATAGCCCATGGGAACAATATATTCCTTGGTATGTTTGCCTTCATAACTAAAAATCAAAGCCTTATCATTTTTACAAATTGTGCCGGCATATTTAGCTTTGACTTCTTCACCAGAAGAACCACGGACCAATAAAACATCATCCTTTTTTACTTTTTGATTATCAACAACTTGCAATTCATCTTCAGCTTTAATTTTTATCTCCATTTCTTCAACACCTTCAAAATGAACTTTGATAATTTTCTGCCCACGACGGCCTTCAAAAATCTTACGACCAGTCGGACCAGTAATGATTTTGCCGTCAGCATCTTCTATTTCTACTGTGCCGGCAACTTCAGTCAGGATTGCCCGACGTTTAGGATTGCGGGCTTCAAATAATTCTTCTACTCGCGGTAAACCTTGAGTAATATCGCCACCACCGGCAATACCACCTAAATGGAAGGTTCGCATAGTTAACTGCGTACCTGGTTCGCCAATTGATTGAGCGGCAATAATGCCCACGGCTGTACCTTGTTTGACTAATTTGTTATGCGCCAAATCATAACCATAGCATTTTTGGCATAAGCCTTTAGCTAAACGGCATTTCATAACCGAACGCACATGAACTTCTGCCACACCTTTTTCATCAATTTGGCGAGCAATTTCTTCAGTAATCAATTCCCCAGCTTTGACTAATTTTTTACTGCCTGATTTAACTTCAGCCAAAGCAAAACGGCCTTGAACACGTTCAGAAAGTTTTTCACCCATTTCTTCCGATTGTTCTTTGGTAAAAACTTCGCCCTCATCATCACTACAGTCTTCTTCATGCACAACCACATCTTGGGCCACATCAACTAAACGACGAGTTAAATAACCAGCGTTGGCTGTACGCAAAGCAATGTCAGATAAACCTTTACGCGTACCATGAGAAGAAATAAAGAACTCCAAGACATCAAAACCTTCTTTAAAGTTGCCCTTAACTGGTAATTCAATAATCTCACCAGACGGAGAAGCCACTAGACCCTTCATACCAATCACCTGACCAAGCTGTCCCCAAGAACCACGCGCTCCAGAATCAATCATGGCAAAAACCGAACCATCTCTGTCTAAGGCTTGCTTGTTAAAAGAAACAACTTTATCTTTTACTTGCGTCCAAACTTCTAAAGTCTTGGAATGGCGTTCAGAATTGGTTAACAAACCTTCACAATATTGTTCATAGATTTTTTGAACTTGGCGATCGCCTTCAGCCAACAAGTTGCCCTTTTCTTCAATCTTACCAAAATCTCCCATGCCCAAAGAATAACCTGACTTTGTAACATATTTAAAACCAAGATTTTTCAGCTTATCCAAAACCTCGGCAGTTTTTTCCTGGCCATAAAATTCTAATAATAACTGAATAATCCTACCCAATTGTTTTTTGGTTATAACTTCATTATAATATGGCAATTTATCAGGCAAAATTTCATTAAAGAAAACCCTGCCAACCGAAGTTTCAATTATTGGACCTTCGCCTTCAGTAAATTTTGATAAATCATTAAATCGCACTTTAATTCTTTCTTTTAAGTGGACACGACGATTGTTATAGGCAAATTTAACTTCTTTAACATTAGTAAAAAATTTCTTAATCTCGCCAGTATCATCTTCATGATATTTGGTTAAATAATATGAACCCAAAGCAATATCTTGCTGCGGGGTCGTAACTGGCGCGCCAGTGGCTGGTTTAAGCAAATTCTTTTCCGCTGCCATCAAATTTTCAGCTTCCCACTTAGCTTCTTCAGTTAAGGGCAAATGTACGGCCATCTGATCGCCATCAAAGTCAGCATTAAAAGCCGGACAGACTAAAGGATGAAGCCTGATTGCTTTACCTTCAACTAAATGCGGTCGAAAAGCTTGAATGCCTAGACGATGCAAAGTCGGCGCGCGATTTAAAAACACCCGCGTCGTTTTCATTAATTCTTCCAAAATATCCCAAACCTCCGGTGCATTGGTTTCAATAAATCTAGAAGCGCTACGGACATTATGAGCTAATTCACGCTTAATAATTTGAGACATGATAAAAGGCTTGAATAATTCCAAAGCCATACGTTTCGGAATACCACATTGATCAATACTCAAACGAGGCCCAACCACAATTACCGAACGACCAGAATAATCAACTCGTTTACCTAATAAATTTTGGCGAAAACGACCTTGTTTGCCTTTTAAAATATCAGCCAAAGAACGTAATTGACGTTTTTGACCAGTCGAAGCCGTTACTGTCTTAGAAGCTCTGGCATTATTATCAATCAAAGCATCCACTGCTTCTTGCATCATGCGCTTTTCATTGCGACAAATCACTTCTGGAGCATTTAAATCCAATAAACGTTTCAAACGATTGTTGCGGTTAATCACTCGGCGATACAAATCATTCAAATCCGAAGTAGCAAACCGTCCGCCATCCAAAGCCACCATGGGACGCAAATCCGGCGGCACCACGGGAATAACTGTTAATACCATCCATTCAGGGCGAATTCCGTTATGATGCAAGCTCTTGAGAAGTTTAACGCGGCGCACCAAACGATCGCGCTTAGCTCCCTTGGATTTTTTAATTTCCTCTTCTAAATTTTTAATGGTTTCAACCAAATTCAATTTTTCTAAAAGCTTACGAATTGCCTCAGCACCAATCTCAGCATCAAACAAATGACCATAGCGCAAGGCCATTTCCTGATAGCGATTCTCGGAAACAATCTTTAGCATCTGAATCTCTCTTAAATCTTCTTCCGCCACTTTAAAATCCTCTTCCAAAACCTCTAATTTGCGATCGCGCTCCTTAGCCAATTCTTCGAGTACATCCCGACTCTGCTTTTTGTCATTAGCTTCTTTAACTTGCCGTTCATGTTCTTTACTAATTTGTTTTCTTTTGCTCTTATATTCTTGTTTTAATAAATCATGAGCCTGTTGCTTGCCTGCTTCATCTACTTTGGTAATTATAAAACTGGCAAAGTAAATAACTTTCTCCAAAGCTTGAATAGATAAATCAAGAATTAAACCAAGCTTAGAAGGAATAGAACGTAAAAACCAAATATGTGTTACGGGAGATGATAATTCAATATGACCCATGCGTTGACGCCGCACCAAGGAATGAGTAACTTCTACGCCGCACTTGTCGCAAACAATGCCTTTGTAACGAATCTTTTTGTATTTGCCACAGTAACATTCCCAATCTTTGGTTGGACCAAAAATTTCTTCAGCAAACAAACCGCCTTTTTCAGGCTTTTGTGTTCGGTAATTAATAGTTTCCGGCTTGCTGACCTCGCCATAAGACCAGCTATGAATGATATCTGGCGAAGCAATGCGTAAACGCAACGCGTCAAAGTCAGTAGCCTGAAGTTGATCATGTCTCATAAGTAAAGCTATTAAATAAAAATTATATAAATTAGGTTTCTATTTCGCTGTCTTTGCCATAAACAATATCTTCAGCTTCTCTGGCCTGACGGCGTTCAACTTCAAGTTCTTCAGCTGACACATAATCACCTTGGCTATTTTTACCTAAAAGTTCCACATCCAAAGCCAAACCTTTTATTTCACGCACTAAAACATTAAAAGATTCTGGTAAATTTACCCGGGTAATTTTTTCACCTTTTATAATGGCTTCATAAGCTTTGGAACGACCGGGAACATCATCAGATTTAATGGTTAACATTTCTTGCAAAGTATGAGCAGCCCCATAGGCTTCCAAAGCCCAAACTTCCATTTCACCAAATCTTTGACCGCCAAATTGCGCTTTGCCACCCAAAGGTTGCTGGGTGATTAAACTGTAAGGGCCAATTGAACGTTGGTGGATTTTGTCTTCCACCATGTGGTTTAATTTCAACATATAATTGTAACCAACAGTAGTCTGGCTGTCAAAAGGCTCGCCCGTACGGCCATCATATAACTGCACCTGGCCGCTAGAAGAAAAACCAGCTTTGTCCAATTCTTCTTTAATTTGTTCCTCTGTTATGCCATTCAAAGTTGGCGTAGCGCATTTATAACCCAAAGCATTAGCCGCTAAGCCTAAGTGAGTTTCTAACAACTGTCCTAAATTCATACGTGAAATCACTCCTAGAGGTGAAAGAATAATATCTACAGTCGTGCCATCTTCCAAACAAGGCATGTCTGCAACAGGCACCACGCGGGAAATCACACCCTTGTTGCCATGACGACCCGCCATCTTATCGCCAACTTGAATTTTGCGCAAGTCAGCGACTGTGACTTGAACTTGTTCAATTACACCTGGTTGAAGCTTATCGCCATTTTCAGTTGAAAAAACTTTAATATCAATCACCTTGCCATGCTCGCCATGTTCCAAGTACAAAGAAGAATCACGCACATCGCGAGCTTTTTCACCAAAAATAGCCCGCAATAATCTTTCTTCTGGTGATAATTCAGTTTCTCCTTTAGGGGTAATTTTACCAACTAAAATATCACCTGATTGCACTTCAGCGCCAATCCGCACAATGCCTTCAAAATCAAGATTCTTTAATTTTTCTTCACTAACATTAGGAATATCTGAAGTTATTACTTCCGGCCCTAATTTAGTTTCACGAACATCAATTTTGTAATCCTCAATATGAATAGAAGTATATTTATCATTTTGTACTAAACGTTCAGAAATAATAACAGCATCTTCATAGTTATAACCATCCCAAACCATGTAAGCTACTAAAACATTTTGGCCCAAAGCTAATTCACCCTTTTGCGTAGAAGGACCATCACATAAAGGATCACCTACTTTAACTTTATCACCTAATTCAACAATTGGTTTTTGATTAATACATGAAGAAGCATTGGAACGGACAAATTTATTTAAATGAATTTCTTGAACTCCACCTTTTTTAGGAGTCACAATAATCTTTTCACCATCAACTTGAGTAACTTCACCAGCCACTTCAGCTAAAATAACATAGCCACTATTCTCTGCCGCAGCTTTTTCTACACCAGTGCCAACAATCGGTGAATCCTGTATAATACAAGGCATGGCTTGACGTTGCATATTTGAACCCATTAAAGCGCGCGTGGCATCATCATGTTCAAGAAAAGGAATAAGTGATGTAGCAATACTCAAAATCTGGTTAGAAGCCACATCCATGTAATCAACCCTATCAACAGCAATCACGCCTGGCTCGCCCTTGATACGAGCGGCCACGCGCTCCTGCAATAAATATCCATCTTTGTCTACTGGCGTAGTCGCGCTAACGGTTACGATTCGTTCTTCTTGAAAGGAATTAAGATAAATAATTTCATTAGTAACTTTAACTTTGCCTTTTTCTTTAATGATCTTGCGATAAGGGGTCTCTAAAAAGCCAAAGGAATTAATTTTAGCAAAACTGGCCAAGTGGCCAACCAAACCAATATTTGGTCCTTCTGGCGTAGCAATCGGACAAATTCGACCATAGTGAGTAGTATGAACATCACGGACTTCAAAACCAGCCCTATCACGTGATAAACCACCAGGCCCCAAAGCCGAAACTCGACGCTTATGTTCAAGTTCAGCTAAAGGATTAACCTGATCCATAAATTGGGAAAGCTGAGAACTCATAAAGAATTCGCGTACAGCCCCAATTACAGGTCGGGCATTAATCAATTTGTTAGGCACCAAACTATCTAATTCATAGGTGCTCATACGATCTTTGATAATTCTATCCATGCGCGCCAAACCAACGCGAAAACGATTTTGGACTAATTCACCCACCGCTCGGATACGACGGTTACCTAAATGATCAATATCATCTGGTTCTTCTTGAGTAACATTTAAACGGACAACTTCTTTTAACACCAAGAGTAATTTTTCCGGTGATAAAACCCTGCTATCTTTTATATCATATTGTTTGGTAGTTAAATTCAAATCAAATTTAGTATTAAATTTATAGACACCCACCCGGCCAAGATCATAGCGATTAAAATTTAAAAACATAGCCTGAATCAAGCTCTTGGCATTATCAGAAGTAGCAAGGTCTCCGGGACGGATACGGCGATAAACTTCTATCAAACCTTCATCTTCATTGTGAGCCAAATCTTTTTTAATTGTGGCTTCAATATAATCAATATTAGGATGGATATTGACATCCGCAAATAATTCAATAATCTTTTTGTCTGTAGCATAACCAAAAGCCCGCAACAAAGAAGTAGCGGCAACTTTACGCTTACGATCTACTTTTACCCATAAAACATTATTTTGATCAGTTTCAATTTCAATCCAAGCTCCACGATTAGGAATAATCTTGGCGCCATAATATCTCCGGCCACGCACATTCTCCGCAGTAAAAAAAGCCCCAGCGCTTCTAATTAATTGTGACACCACCGTACGCTCAATGCCATTGATTACAAAAGTTCCGCGTTTTGTCATCATGGGTATATCACCTAGATATATTTCTTGCTTTTCTGTTTTACCAGTACGACTATTAACCAGTTTAGCATTGACTCGGATAGGCGCCTCATAACTGGTATTCTTGTCACGACAAATAACTTCGTCAAATTTAACTTCATCAATATAATAGTCTTCAAAATATAATTCCAAATCACGACCCGTAAAATCAGTGATTGGCGAAATTTCATCAAATAATTCTTTAATACCTTCTTTAAAAAACCAATTATAAGATTCTTTTTGAATCTCAATTAAGTCTGGCAAGGGAACTGTGTCTCGTACCTCAGTAAAAAACTTGCGTCCTTTGATAATGGTTGGTTGGCGCTTGTATATAGGCATAAATATAATTTAAATTTAGATAAACTATAAATAATTTAATAAAACAAAAAACCCATCCCTAATAGGCTGGTCTAAAAAATCGTTATTTATCTTGTACGCAAATGTTTAAAAACATGGTCTGTGGCACGTACCCCAAATGTCCTCGTAAGAAACATCCAGAGAACACGCACGCCCAGGAGAAATAACTGGTTCAGACACCTTGCATGACAGGAGACCCCTTTTTAGCGCACGAAGTTGCTTAATTTAGCAATTTTCCAAAGAAAATCAAAGCGACACTATATTACATCATTATTCAAGGCTTGTCAAATCTAAGCAGTGGAAAAACTAGTTAACAAATTTAAATATTTTTTCACTTATTTTAGCCAAAAAATATATTACTATTTCATCTATTCAATCATTTATCCACAGAAATAAAATACACCTTCTATTAGTTAGAAGGTGTATTTTATTATTTGATTTATTTCGGTACAAAGGCCAATAAGCCGGCAATTCTAGCTTGTTTAATGGCTTGCGCCACTTTTCTCTGGTGCAAAGCGCATAAGCCACTACGACGCCGAGGAGCAATCTTCAAGTAAGAAGAAGTAAAACGACGTAAAAGTTGTACATTCTTATAATCAACTTCCTCTTTATTATTTACACAAAAATGACATTGCCTTGTCTTCACTACTTTTTTCATAAGACTATAATTTAGAACGGAATATCTTCCACTTTAATTTCTTCTTCCAATCTCCCTTCATTTGGGAGCGGAGGTGTATCATTGTCAACATTAATAGTTGGCGTACCTCTACTTTCACCGCGAGGACCATCAAGCATAATCATATTATCAACAACAATTTCCGTACGATAACGTTTAATACCATCATTACCAGTCCAATCACGAGTTTGCAAACGACCTTCAAAATATACCCGCTGGCCCTTGTTTAAATATTGACCAGCAATTTCTGCCAATTTACCCCAAAGAACGCAATTATGGAATTCCACTTGTTCTTCTTTGTTACCAGTTTGTTTGTTATACCAAACACGATTAGTCGCTACACCTAGAGTCGTCACGCTGTTGCCATTAGGCGTAGTACGGACTTCAGGGTCTCGGGTTAAACGACCCAAGATAGTTGCACGATTGAGATCCATATAATTTAAATCTAAAATTTAAGATTAAAGATAAGTAAAGATATTATACATTATTTAAATCAATTTCCAAAATCTCATCCAGCTTCTTGTCAATCTCATCTAATTTAATTTTTTTCTTAGATTTGTCTTCTTTGATTATTTTACTCTTAGTTTCTTCAGCTTTAACCACAGTAATACCTTCAGCTTCTTCACGAGTCGTTGGTTGGGCATCAACTTTTTCAGATTCGCCTACAGCCTTTCGCAATGGCTCACGAGCAGTCATAGGCTTTCTAACTTCTTCGCCAATCGGCACTCCAAAGTTAATTTTTCTTTCAATATTAGATTTAGGATTATACTTCTTAACTAAGACACGCAACAACTCAGGAATAAGGCTAAGCTGTTTTTTCATTTCTTTCACAGCCTTTGATTCAGCTTGAAAATAGCCTAATTGAAAATATCCATAGCGGATATGTTTCATAGGATAAGCCAAACGCTTTTTATCTAATTCTTCCACAGTTAAATTTGTACCACCAATAGCTTCAATAGTAGACTTGACCTTAGTGATTAAAGGCTTGACTTCATCTTCAGCTAAAGTTCCAGGTAGGATGAATAATAATTCGTAATTTATCATATAGCTTGTTATTTTGCCTGTACCGACCATATCAGGCGATTATGCTAATTTCCAGAGTGGGGATATAATAACAAAGTCTGTTTAAGCTGTCAAATGGAAGACTATCCCCAATTATGGTATAATATCCGCATAAATTTATTCATACACCTTATGTTACCTATCCAAACCTTTAATCAACTTCTCAAAGATAAATTCAAGCTAAATGCAACTGAACTTAAAAATTATAATTCTAAAGCCAAAAAAGTGAACAAACAACTGGAAGAATACCTAACTGATGAAGGTATTGTTGATGAACTAGATTTGTATACTAAAGTAGCGGAAAAATTCAATCTTTCCATTGTCAGCCTTAAAGACAAAGAAATTAAAAAAGAAATCCTTAATCTAGTGCCTGCCCCACTATCCCAAACCCACCAAGTTATAGCTTTTGAAACAACTAAAGATACTGTTAGCCTGGCCATGCTGGATCCACAAGATATTCAAACCATTGAATTCTTGCATCGTAAAATAGGGCTAATACCTAAAATATATATCACCACCCCTTCAGATATCAAAGAAGCCCTGCACCGTTACCGGGCTAATTTAGAAAGTGAAGTCTCCATTCAACAATTAACCAAAGGTGAAGAAATCGGTGCTAAAGAATTGAAAAAAGTCGCTGAAGAATTGCCGATTATTAATATCGTTAATAGCATTTTAGAACATGCAGTCTATGAAGGAGCTTCAGACATTCATATTGAACCTACAGAAAAAGAAGTTATTGTCCGCTATCGCGTTGATGGCATGCTACGCACGGTCATGACCTTACCCAAAACTGTTAAAGATGGTATTGTAGCTCGTATTAAAGTTCTTTCTAATCTCAAACTGGATGAGCATATGAAGCCACAAGATGGCCGCTTCAAAATTCAACAGCAAGAAGAAAAATTCTCTTTCCGTGTTTCTATTATACCTGTCTATGATGGTGAAAAAATAGTTATGCGCCTCTTGCATGAAGGCCAAAAGCCCTTGACTCTAGATAAGCTTGGATTTTTGCCAGAAATGAAAAAAATTGTGGAAAATGCCATTAAAAAACCCCATGGCATGATTTTGGTAACTGGCCCAACCGGTTCTGGTAAAACCACAACTTTGTATTCTATTCTTGGTATCTTAAACCAGCCTAATGTTAATATTTTAACCATTGAAGATCCTATTGAATATCATGTTAAAGGCATTAATCAAAGCCAAATCAACACTCAAATTGGCTTTACTTTCGCCTCTGGTCTGCGGGCTTTCCTGCGCCAAGATCCAGACATTATTATGGTTGGAGAAATTCGTGACCAAGAAACGGCAGAAATTGCCATTCATGCGGCCATGACTGGTCATTTAGTTTTATCCACTTTGCACACCAATGATGCGCCAACCACTTTACCACGCTTGTTAGACATGGATATCCCTCCTTTCCTTGTTGCTTTTACTACCAATATTATAATTGCTCAACGCTTGGTGAGAAAAATTTGCCAAGATTGCAAAAAGGAATACATATTAGAAAAAGGAGAGATTGATGAATTGGGTAAATCATTTGATATTAAACAGCTCAAAGAGCTTTTCAGCAAACAAAATATAAAACTAGAAGGCAAAAAATCAACTCTGCAAAGCATGTCTTTTTACCATGGTGAAGGCTGCCGCCGCTGTAGTAATTCTGGTTATAAAGGTCGGATTGGTATTTATGAAATTCTTGAAATCAACCAAGACATTGTTAAAAAAATCAATGAACGAGCCACAGCTGATATCATTAAACAATTTGCCCGCGAACAAGGTATGATGACAATTATGGAAGATGGTTTAATCAAAGCCAAGCAGGGTATTACTACTATTGAAGAAATCTTGCGTGTATCTAGAAATTAATTTATGAAAAAAAAGGAGAAACAATTATCACCACTGGAACAAAAACTTAATAATTGGGTAGCTAAATATCTCACCAGGATTCCTTTTATTCAAAAAATCTTTTTTGTTGACCATTTACGTACCATGATTCATGCCGGGCTATCTTTAACTGAAAGTCTAGATACTCTAAGCAAAGAAATTGAAAATAAAAAATTAAAAGCCATCATCGCTGAAATTAAACAAGGCGTGGAGAAAGGCCAACAGTTATCTGAAGTCTTGGCTGAACACCCTAAAGCCTTTCCACCAATCTATGTAAAAATGATTGCCGCTGGTGAAACTGGCGGTAAACTAGAAGAATCTCTCGAACAAGTAGTAACACAAATGAAAAAAAGCCAAGAATTAACTTCTAGCATTCGCGGAGCTATGATTTATCCAGCCATAATTCTCGTAGCCATGGGCGGTATTGGTATTATGATGGTGACAGTTGTACTACCTAAACTGATGGAACTATTTAAAGAATTTGATGCTGAACTACCATTGGCTACCAAAGTCCTAATTGCCATTACCAATTTCATGAGTGACGTAACATACTTAACTATCACTATTATTTTATTAATCGGTATAATCGCCGGCTATATCTTCACCTTAAAAAAATCTCCTGTTTTTCGCCATGCCGTACATAATTTCAACCTGCATTTGCCAATTGTTGGACAAGTGATGAAAAAAATAAATTTAGCCCGATTTTCCATGACCCTATCTTCCTTGCTCAAAAGTACTATCCCCATTGTCGACGCTACTGATATTACCGCTGACACCTGTGGCAATGTTCTCTACCAAGAAGCATTGCATAAGGCAGCGGAAAAGATAAAGACAGGAACATCTCTGTCAGAAATCTTGGCTGAACACTACAAACTTTTTCCCCCCATGGTTACGGAAATGGTCATGGTTGGTGAACGTTCTGGTGAGATAGAACAAATGCTGACTGAATTATCTAATTTTTATAGTAATGAAGTGGACAAAACCATGAAAAACTTCACCCAAGTGATTGAACCAGTCATAATCCTAGTGTTAGGCTTGGCCGTTGCTGGCATGGCTATTGCCGTGATTATGCCCATGTATACTTTAGTGCAAAATTTTTAAATTAGAAAATTTTTAGTCTAACTCCCCAAAAAGGAGTTTTTTTGGTATAATATGAAAGTAATATGTTTATCAATCCTTTTCCACAAGCTTTTGGCCTAGATATTGGCGACCTGACTATTAAACTAGTCCAGCTTCATAATAAATCATATTTTTCTAAAAAGCCAAGCTACCAATTAATTGAGTGTCGCAGTATTGATTTACCGCCCGGCCTGATTGTTAATGGCGAACTACAGAAGCCAGAAGAAGTCCGCCATCGCCTACAATATCTACTTAGAGGCAGAGGCAAACAAAAACCAATTAAAAGCCCCTGGGTAGTAGCCTCTTTGCCAGAGACTCAAGGTTTTATTAAACTCATTCAAACTAAAACACCAACTGAAAAACTATTAGATGATGATATCAAAACTTTAGCAAAAAAACATATTCCCTTTGAGGAAGATGATGAATACTATATTGAATGGCAAATCATGCCAGACCGAGATGATGATAATAAAACCAGAATTTTAATTGGGGCTATCCCCAAAAATATTGCTGATTCATACACCTACCTTTTAGAAAGTTTGGGTTTAGGTATAGTAGCTTTAGAAATTGAAGCCTTAGCTATCGCCAGAGCCATGATTACTTCTCAAAAAGAATATGAGGGCGAAGCTCGAGCTTTATTAGATATTGGCGCAGCTCGTTCCAGTTTTATGGTTTATGACCATGACATTATCCAATTTTCTACTTCCTTGCCTTTTTCTGGAGAAATTCTAACCATGGCAATAGAGCAACAACTCCATATCACGCCTGAAGAAGCTGAAAAGATCAAATATGAACAAGGTTTAAATTATCATAATAAAAAAACCAAAACCTGGGAAATTACAGCTAAAATGATAGATGACTTAGTAAAACATATTGAAGATGCCATTGCTTTCTATTACTCACATTTTCCTGATACCAATCACGTCACTCGCATTACCATGTGTGGCGGCGGTTCTAATCTGCAACGTCTAGATCAAGTTTTAACGAGTAAACTAAAAATTTTAACTAAACCCGGACATCCTTGGAAAAATCTAATGAGTAAAAAGCCAATCGCTATATCAGAAGAAAAATCTCTAAGTTACTCTTCAGCCATTGGTTTGGCTTTGCGGGCAGCAGACAACCCTTTTTTTACTCACGACGCCATATGATCCCCCATCGCCTAAACTTACTATCGCCAGACAAGCGCCAGCACTTGAAACGAATGGTTAATTTTCAATTTGCCAAAAACATTTTAGAATTAATTTTAATTTTTATTAGTATTGCCGGCATCATTTTCCTCGGTGGCCAGTGGGTCTTACAAAACCATTTTAATGATTTAGCTGCTCATATTATTTCTGTAAGTAATAAATATGGAGAAACTAACCAAAGTATTAAAGATATTAATACAACCTTAAATAAGGTGGATAAAATTCAAAAAGAATATATTCTATGGACACCATTTCTAATTGATTTAAGCCAAGTCATACCTGATTCCGTTATTTTGTCAGCTTTAACCTTTAGCAAAAATAATGAAACTTTGATTATTCAAGGTATGGCGCCAACCCGTGATGACTTACTGCAACTGAAAAACAATTTAGAAAATCTTTCTTGGATTAATCTAGTTGAGATTCCCCCCGACCAACTGACTATTAAAGACAGTATTCAATTTGCCTTAACTCCTGAAATCAATCTATGAAATTATCACTTACCAAAAGATTGATCCTCTATATTATTGGTATTACCTTTGGTCTCTTAATCATAGCTGTCTTTATAGTCGCCCCATCTGTCAGTAAAATCTTAACTATTAAAGAAGATACTAATAATATTCAAGGAGAATTAGAAAAACGTTATCAAAGAACCCAAAAATTAAAAAGATCAATTCAAGAATTAAATAGTCTCAAAGAAGAAACAAAAATATTTGCCCAAGCCACCATTAGACAGGGAGAAGAATTACGTGTAATTACTGAATTAGAAAATTTGGCTAATATCTATAATATTGACCAAACTCTAAATCTGAAATTTTACAATATTGATGAAGACAATCCTGTCAAAGGTATCAATGCCAAAGCATATGCTCTGCCCCAATACTATCAATTCTCCTTTTTAAACAATGGCCAATTTGAAGATCAAATCAAATATCTTCAAGCTCTGGAAACTTTGCCATATTATCTTACCATTGATAATTTGCGTTTAGAAAAACGTGGCGGTGAAGAAAATATAAAATTTCCAATTACCATCCGTTTTGATGCCATACTCTATGTTGACCCTACATAAAAAACCAAAAGAACCAGTTTACCGATCGCCCGAATACAAGCAATTTCTGATTTTGCGTTTACTAAACCTAATTATGGTGGGAGTAATGTTATTGAGCGCTTTTTATATCATCTGGTTTGTCCACAACAATGTCTATAATGTCATTGACCAAGCCATAGTCATTATCTCAGCGCAAGATAACATCGTCACTGAAGCTATCAATTTTGAAAAATATGAAAAAGTGAAAAACAATTGGACAAACAAAACCATGCAGGTTGAATTAGATATTCTAAAAGATCCTTTTAATACCCTAGGGGCAACTTTACCTATTGAAAAATAATATGCAATATTTGTTTGGGCTGGGCCACCAACCACATATTTCTACCGCTGAACTTGAAGCGGTTTTTTCAATATCACCTAAACTGGTGAATAACAACTATGGACTTATGAACTTGAAGGCTGAAATTGACAGTGAAAAACTGATACAGCAATTGGGTGGAGTAATTAAAATTGCTCGGGTGATAAAATCAACTGGCGATACAGTGAAGACTATAGTAAATTTTTTGAATAAAAATAAGCAAGGAAAAATTCACTTTTCTATTAAAAATAAAAAACTCGGTTTAGCAATCAAAAAACAGCTTAGAAATCAAGGCCATTCTGTCCGCTATATTGAACCCAAAAATACAGCCACGATATTGCATAATAATCTAATTGCCAAAGAAAGTGATTTCACTATTGTAAATAATCAAGTTTTTATCACCACAGCTATTCAACCTTTTGAAGATATGACTCAACGTGATTATGAACGTCCAGGTAGTGATAATGTAGCTGGCATGCTGCCTCCTAAATTAGCCAAAATCATGATTAATCTATCACAAAAAGATTTTTCAAAAATATTACTTGATCCTTTTTGTGGCTCTGGTACTGTTCTTATGGAAGCAGCAGTTATGGGTTACAAAAAACTCCTAGGTAATGATCTCTCAGCCAAGGCAGTAGAAGATACTAATAAAAATCTCAAATGGCTAATTGATCAATATCAGCTGACTAATATAAAATTTGAACTTTTTCAAACCGATGCTATAAAACTTCATAGCCAGCTACAGCCTAACTCTGTTGATTTTATTGTGACTGAGCCATATTTGGGCAAACCATTGAAAGGTAGGGAAAGCAGGGAACAATTAAATAAACAAACTAAAGAATTAGCTGATTTGTATATTCATAGTTTTCAAACTTTTTCTAAATTATTAAAACCAACTGGGATTATCATATTTATTATCCCCAAATTCAAATATCAGGATGACTGGATAGAAATTGATTGTGTAGAAAAAATAAAAAAGATAGGCTTTGCTTGCCTACCTTTTGCTAAGAATAAATCCCTGTTATATCACCGACCCAAGCAACATTTGGGACGAACAATTTGGAGATTTAAAAAATTCTGATATCAATGTGACATATTAATTATATATCTTCTCTACTGCCACGCCAGTATAGTAATATTTTAATAATTCTTCATAGTTCAAACCAAGATCTTTAGCTCGTTTATTAGCATCACGTTGACTCATACCAACTCCATGACCTAAACGACTCCAGCCGGTGTCATATTCTGTATGTACTGGCACCAGCCAAGCCTTGTCTGCACCACCCCAAGCATCTGACCAGTTACGAGTCCAGCCATTGCTACGTCCAAAATATGGCGTGGTTACAATTTCATCATTATAGGTCACCATCATACCCCTAGTAGCTGATACTGCTTCCACCACATTAGGTAAAGCTTCTTCGGCTTCTACGCCAAGATATAATTGGTCAAAAGTATTACCCACCACATCAAAAAATGGATAGCTACCAATGTGGGTATAAGCATAATTGCGAAAAGCAACAATATTAGCTTTAACAAATTCAATTTCATCTAAACGGCCAACTTCAGCCATGCCTTTGGCATAATCTTCCAATAATAAATCATTAACTACATACATTTGTTGGTCAATTTCACCGCGGCGATATTCTACAGCACCACGATACTGATTAAAATTAGCTGAACTTACCCAGCTGGCATTGCGGTTTAGGTTAATAATATAAAAAACGGCATGGGGATTATTTTGCGGTTCTAAACGTACAAAATTTTCTGCTTTAAAATCCAAAATTTTGCCATCAAAACTATAGACACCATCATTATATTTCAAAACGGCGAATTTACCTTTATCTAACACCCCCATTTTTTTATCACCATCAAAAACATTATAGTCATCTTCATAAGAACGGAATTGTATAAAATTTTCTGGAGCTTGAATGCCCACGCGAAGTCGTGGTTCATAGTCTAAACGCGGTTTAGCTTCAATCACTGCTGGTGCCTGATAGCTGCTGGGAGCATCAGCAGTTACTACTACAGGAATTATTAATTCATCTGTCCATTTGCCCTCATCAATAGATAAGGTAAATCTGATTGTATAATCCCCTTTTTTAGCTGGAGCGCGGAAATAAAAAGTCTGACGTAAAAACTTGTTTACTAAAACTTCTTCTTCACCAGCTAAAACTGTTTCCTCATCTAACCAACTAACATCCATAAACTGATTATCAGCAGTTGTTAACTTATATTTTTTCCAAACACTATTACCTTTATTTTGATAACCAATAATAATCTTGATTTCTTCTCCGCCCGCAGCGCTAACTGACTTTTTACTTAAAATTAATCTTTGCCCAGCATAACTGTCATCACTAGTGGCTGTTGCAGCAATTACTGATGTGACTATTTTAGGAACTACATTAATTTTTACAAAAAAATAACCATTACCCAACCAAGAATGATTTTCTGCCGCTAAATAAAAATACTCAATATACTCGCCAATCTGGCTTGGTGCTTTTAATTCTAAAGCTAATTCACCAATTTCACCGGGCTTAACTTTACCTAATATTTTGGCTGTTTGTTTAACACTCAGCCAATTACTGCCTTGAAATTCAGAATTACGATATTTTGGTTCAACAGTATAGGCAGAAATATAATGACCACTGGTAGCATCCCAAGTAGCCTTACCATTATTTTTAAATTTAAATACTATAGTTTTAGTTGCTCCCGCTTCAATCTGAACTGGATCATTTTCTGACTGAGAAACATACTTAGCTGAATAACCTTCAGCATCACGAATGAATAAATCTGTTTTAGCAGCATAAGCAATTTCTACACCTAATAATTTTCTAACCAAATTGCTAAAATGCAAATAATTTTGACTAATATCCTCTAGACCTTGTTCTAATACTGGTTTAGTTTGAATATTTGAATTAATAGCCACTTCAACCGTATACAAAATCCAAGCTACTAATATAACTACTAACAAAGAAAAAACAAGATTAGGCAATATACCCAGCTTCTTATACCAACCTTTTTTCTGGATTGACTGATATTTTTCCTTATATACTTCAATCGGACGTTTAAAAGCCAAAATTTCTTCAATAGTTTTGTTTTTGTCAAGCTCCTCCATAAATTATTTAATGCCTATATTATATAAAAAAAAAAGCCTTTTTGTCAATTGATTTTTCCGCTTAAAAATGATAAGCTAAGCCATATGTCAATCACCAAACAAATTGCCCATAATACTGCTTATCAACTAATTGGAAAAGTAATTTCCACCCTCTTAGGGCTGATAGCTTTAGGTATGCTGACTCGTTATTTGGGCCAGGAACAATTTGGCTGGTATATTACAGTCGTCACTTTCTTAGGCTTTATTGGTATTTTAATTGACTTTGGCTTAATTCCAATCACAGCTCAAATGATGAGTGAACCGGAATATGATAAAGAACGCTTATTTAAAAATTTACTCGGTTTTCGTTTTACCACCGCCATAATCTTTTTAGCCACAGCTCCTTTAATTGCCTTGCTTTTCCCCTATCCTAAAGAAGTTAAGATAGCTATTAGTTTTATGGCCATTGCCTTTCTTGGTATAGCCATGAATCAAATTTTTCTTGGTTTTTATCAAACCAAATTAAAAATGCACTTACAGGCCATTGGTGAAATTGTCGGCCGAATTGTCTTAGTAATCGGCCTATGGTTGTTAATTTCTAAAGAAACTAGCTTTTTGCCCATCATGGTAATCGTAATTTTAAGCAACCTAGCCTATACTACTGTACTCTGGCTATCAGCCAAAAAATACACGGCCATTAGTTTTGGTTTTGATTGGTTTCTATGGAAAAAAATCATGGTTAAAATGTGGCCAATCGCTATTTCTATTATTTTTAATGTCGTCTATCTCAAAGGAGATATTATTTTATTATCAATTTTCAAAACACAATCAGAAGTTGGCATTTATGGCGCGGCTTATCGGGTAATAGATATCCTCGCGCAAATGGCTATGATAATAATGGGTATAATGTTGCCATTATTAGCTTTTAATTGGACACGTAATTTCAAAGACAAATTTAAACATTTTTATCAACAGTCTTTTGACATCATGATGCTATTGGCCGTACCAATAATGGTGGGTACAGTTGTTTTGGCTGATAAAATTATGAAATTGGTTGGTGGCTTAGAGTTTATTACCTCAGGTAAACCTTTACAAATCTTAGCCATGGCTATTTTTGGCCTTTACGTCGGGGCCATCTTTGGCCATACAGCTGTGGCTATAAACCGGCAAAAGCAAACCATGTGGATATATATTTCTGATGCTGTTATTACTTTAATAGGCTATTTAATCTTCATTCCCAAGTATGGCATGTATGGCGCCGCTTGGATGACCGTCTTTTCCGAAGTTTATGCTGGTGTTTTATTGTGGCTAACCATTCGCCATTACAGTAAGGAAAGTTTACAACTAAAAACCTTTGGTAAAATTGTTTTAGCTAGTCTAGTTATGGGTGTTAGTCTATTTTTCTTCCATGGACTACCTGTTTTACTCTCAGTCGCCATTGGTATAGCCATTTATATAATGCTACTAACAATTTTAAGAGCTATTTCTAAACAAACACTTAGAGAAATACTACCTTTTAAACAAGACTAACTATGTTTTGGTTACTTACACTCTTCTGTGTATTTTTCATCTTTATCACCTGGACTAGATTTCATTTAGGCCTCTGCCTTTTATTTTTCTTGTTACCAACTTACTTAATTCGTTTTTCTATTGGTTCATTACCTACAACTTTATTAGAAACCATGATAGGAATTATTATCATAGTCTGGCTGATAAAATATCATGGACAAATAATTGACAAAATTAGGAATAAAATCTCACAAAATTACAATTACACACTCATCTTTGCAATCACATTATTTCTAATTGCAGCCACAATCTCTGTTTTTACTTCAACTAATTTGCAAGCAGCAGCCGGTGAATGGAAAGCTTTTTATTTAGAACCAATTTTACTCTTCCTAATCTTAATTACGACCATAGAAAACCAAAAACAACTTAAACATATTATTTTTGCCCTGGTTCTCTCAGGCTTGTTAACTGCCATCCTGGCAATTTATCAACATTTCACTGGTTGGATGGTGCCTTGGGATTTTTGGGAAAATCGTCAGACTTTTCGCGTGACTGCCTGGTACGGTTTCCCCAATGCTGTTGGTCTTTTTCTAGCTCCACTAATTCCTCTGGCAATATATTTAATGAAAGAATACTGGAATAATATAATAAATTTCAAGATACAAGATACAAACAAATTAAAAATTTGCTTTTTGGTTATTTCTTGTTTATTGTTTATTGTTTCTTCAATTTTGGCTATTATTTTCTCCAAAGGCACCGGTCCTCTTATAGGTCTTGTGGCTGGCATGGGTATTTTATTATTATTTTATAAAAAAACTCGCTGGCCAACTCTCATAGTCAGCCTCGTTGGACTTTTCATCCTTTTTAACCTTTCAGGCCTTTCCAGCATAAAACAAGAACTTCTTCTTCAAGATCGTTCCGGACAAATTCGTCTTTCAATTTATCAAGAGACTTGGCAATTTTTAACAGACCATCCGCTGACAGGCGCTGGTTTAGCATCATATTCTGAAAAAATTATTCCCTACCACACTACAATCAATGGCGAAGGCATAGAAATTTTCCACCATCCGCACAATATTTTTTTAACCATGTGGGTTAATCTAGGTATTTTAGGCTTAATTAGCTTTCTTTGGATTCTAATTTGGTTTTTCAAAGTTGGTTTAATCAATTTGAATAAACAAACTAAAATACTGTTAATCACTATGATAGTAATTATAGTGATGGGATTGGTAGATTCGCCTTATATTAAAAATGATTTAGCGATGCTATTCTGGTTACTGCCAGCGCTGATGATTGTCTTTTTAAAAAATGACAAATTTATTTAAAGAAAAATATTTAATTCCCTCAACACGATTGGCTGGATATGATTATGGCCAACCTGGTTATTATTTTATCACGATTTGTACCAAAAACCGGTCATGTTATTTTGGCAGAATTGTTAATTATGAAATAATATTGAATGATATTGGTAAAATTGTTATGCAATATTGGTTAAAAATTCCAAAACATTTTAACAATGTAATATTGGACAAATTCGTCATAATGCCAAATCATATACACGGAATTGTGATAATCAATGATAATAATGGTAATGGTAATGGTAATGGTAATGGTAATGGTAATGGTAATGGTAATGGTAATGGT
>CAZRZS010000003.1:0-4280 GCA_964604685.1 uncultured Gammaproteobacteria bacterium | reverse complement strand
AGAGACGAGGCATTGCCTCGTCTCTACACCACCAATGACCGTCCATACAACCAATACACCGACCAATATGCAACAATGTCTACCATATCACCAAAACCAGGTTCATTATCCGTTATTATTGGTTCATACAAATCAATTTGTACAAAAACAATTAATCAAAAATTTGGCCATCAATATTTCGCCTGGCAACCGCGGTTTTACGATCATATCATCCGCAATGAAATATCATTTCATAATATTCGCCAATATATTGCCAGTAATCCCCGATTGTGGCACCGTGATCGTAACAAACCTGAAGGATTAAACATGTAAAAATAATCCCGATTCAATCGGGATTATTTTTATCAGTAAAATCTATTAATATATCTGCGTAATCAATGTTTTACTTCAACACTTGCTTCAAATACTGCCCTGTATAACTCTTTTTCACTTTCATCACCTCTTTGGGCGTGCCTTGGGCAATAATCTCGCCACCTTTTTTGCCGCCCTCCGGTCCCATATCTATAACCCAATCTGCACATTTAATAATATCCAAATTATGTTCAATAATCAAGACTGTATTCTTTTTATCAACTAATTGATTCAAAATTTGTAATAATCGCTTAATATCTTCAAAATGCAAACCTGTAGTTGGTTCGTCTAAAATATATAAGGTTTTGCCAGTCGCCCGACGGGATAATTCAGTTGCCAGTTTAACGCGCTGGGCCTCGCCGCCGGACAAAGTCGTGGCTGGTTGGCCTAAATGAACATAACCTAAACCAACATCACGTAAAATCTGCAATTTGTCAGCAATCGCCGGAATATCATGAAAAAACTTGTAGGCTTCTTCAACTGTCATTTCCAGAACATCAGCAATGTCCTTACCCCGATAATGAATTTCTAAAGCTTCTTTGTTATACCGCTTACCTACACATTCAGGACATTCTACAAACACATCTGATAAAAACTGCATGGGAATGCGGACATAACCTTCACCAGCACAGGCTTCACAGCGTCCACCGCCTTTCACATTAAAACTGAATTTGCCTGCATCATAACCACGCATTTTAGCTTCAGGCACAGCCGTAAAAAGATCACGGATATAACTAAAAACGCCAGTATAGGTAGCGGGGTTGGAGCGAGGTGTCCGGCCAATGGGCGCCTGATCAATTACAATTACCTTGTTGATATTAGACATACCCTTTATCTTCTTATATTCAGCTGGCTCGGCTTTAGCCCGATAAAAATGCTTGGATAAAGCCTTCCCTAAAATCTCAGATATCAAAGTTGATTTGCCAGAACCTGAAACGCCAGTAACACAAACCAATTTGGCCAAAGGAATATTGACATCAATATTTTTTAAATTAAAAGCTTTAGCTCCTTGGATAATCAAACTCTTATTATTCCCCTTTCTAAATTTCTTCGGTACAGAAATCTTTTCCTTACCAATAAGATACTGCCCTGTTAGAGACTTAACATTCTTTTTAATCTGTTGTATGGTTCCAGCCACCACGATCTCACCACCATAGGTACCAGCTCCTGGCCCCACATCAACGACATAATCAGCCGCCTCCATCATGGCCTGGTCATGTTCAACTACAATCACCGTATTTCCAGCTTCTCGCAAATTTTTTAAAGTCTCAATTAATTTATCATTATCTTTAGGATGCAGACCTACTGAAGGTTCATCTAATATATATATCACGCCAGTCAAGCCAGTAGATAATTGGGTGGACAAACGCACGCGCTGAGCTTCACCGCCAGCTAAAGTATTTACAGAACGATCTAAAGTCAAATAATATAAACCAACTTGTTTTAAATTTTCTAAACGTTTTGAAATTTCCTTAAGAATCGGTACTGAAATCGTCAAATCTTTTTGACTTAACAACTTACATAATTTGCCTTTACTATCCGAGAGCTCCTGAACAAACAAAACAGCCTCTTCCACGCTCATTTCCACAATATCGGCAATAGAATAATCCAAAACCTTAACGGCTAATGATTCACTTTTTAAACGTCGGCCGCGACAGACTGAACATAATTTCTCCCGCATATAGTGCTCAATTTCTTTGCGGATATAGTCAGAATCAGTTTCGGCATGCCTATTAGTAAGATTATTTATAATGCCTTCAAATTGAATTTTTTTGCCAGCCACATTATATACCTGACCGTCAGTGCCATAAAACAACAAATTCATAACCTTTTGCGGTAAATCTTTAATTGGCTTATTCACTGAAAACTCATGGGCTTCTGCTACTGCCACTAACAACTTCTGATAATATACCTGATTGCCCACAATCCGCGTCCAAGGTTGAATGGCGCCTTCAGCTAAAGTTAAACGGGGATTAGGAATCACTAATTCTGGATCAACTTCTAAAGTTCGGCCTAAACCTGTACAGCGCGGACAAGCTCCATAAGGACTGTTAAAACTAAAAGTCCTAGGCTCAACAGTTTCAAAAGTACGACTGCATTTTTCACATTTAGCTTGAGTAGAATAATGATATTCTTCATCATCATTTTCATTGACGATGATAATAGAACCGTTAGATAAATCTAAAGTTTTTTCTACTAAAGAAATAATATCTTGTTTTTTAACATCAGTAACTTTACCAATAATTAATTCCACACTATATTTACTCTCTACATTAAACTTATACTTGCTTAATTGCAGCATGGTCATGGGCAGACCATTTAAACGCACCTGTTCATAACCAGTTTGTTCTAAATGTGTCATTAATTCCCTGTGTTTAATCTTTCGTTCAGTAATGACAGGTGATAAAATAGTCAATTCATTGCTTTGACGCGCCAATTTCCTAACTTCTTCAGTAATTTCTCCTAATGAATAGGCCTTAACTGCTAAATTACAATCTGGACAATATTGCATGCCAATACGAGAAAACAACAGACGGAGAGCATCATAAATTTCTGTAGTTGTTCCAACAGTAGAACGAGGATTTTGAGCTACTGTTTTTTGGTCAATGGCAATCGTTGGCGATAATCCTTGAATTTCATCTACATCTGGTTTGTCCTGTACTTCCATAAACTGACGCGCGTAAGAAGAAAGTGATTCGGCATAACGACGCTGGCCCTCGGCATAAATAGTATCAAAAGCCAAAGAGGACTTTCCCGAGCCGGAAAGTCCTGTAACGACCGTCAATTTATTTTTTGGTATTTCCAGCGAAACATTTTTCAAATTGTGCACGCGGGAGTTGATGATTTTGATGAAGGACATAAAAGCTACCAACACTTTTCATTAGTTTGCGGATTATATGGAGTCATGCCATAAACTTGCATGATTGCCTTTAATTCCTCTAAATTTGACGTCAAATCCATACAAACTCCTTTGGCTTTATTAGGCCCCCAAGTAACTGGAATGTTATTATAATCTGCCGAACTAATTAAAAATGTAATTGACAAACTGCAATCAGTAGAAGCTTGAATTGTCCAGCATTTTTGGCCTGTTTCACCACAATTACTATTAAATTTACAAGTACCAAATTCAGTAACATCCACAAACTCTGGCTGAGTACAACGATTTTGCCAACAAACTAGATTAGACTTACAACTAATTTCCTCATCACAGGCTGTATTTTCAGAACCATCAGAACAAGCATAAATATCTGCAGCGCCTCCTAAAATTCCCATACCACTACTCCAATACAAAGCGCATTTAAACCCTTTGTCTTCTGCACAATCGTCATTCTGACCTTCACGGCAATAAGCATTTTTTAAACCATCTGAACAAAAGCCAGTTTTGTATCCAGACCAACATTTTGCTACTGCGGCATCATTAATAGGTAGACAACTGCCAGTGGCACAGACTCCTGGCATGTCTGGATCACAAATCTCCCCTTTTCGTAAATTTTTTTCCGGTGGCAAACAAATACCAACATGACCTCCATTCCACAAATGGTCTACAGCATTGACTACTGTACTGGATATTCCATCAATTACAGAACCACCTACTCCTATAAATTTTTTTTCCAAATATATACTGCCAGCAATACTGCCAGAAATGGCTCCTGTCTTTAATATCCTACCACCAACTTTAATCAGATTAATAGCGATTCCCCCGGCACTGGCACCCTTAAAAACAACATTGGCTGGAATTACCAATTTAAGTGCATTTACACCGACTGTTGACAAAATACTCGTACCAACACCGGCACTCACAACTGCAGGCGCTTCTGCAGCAGCTATAAAGGCTTCCATAGCTGCCGCATAGTCAGAAGAAGCTTCAGCTATAATACCTGACCCCACTGCTGGAGCCGCCGCACCAGCCGTCATGAGTGCTACCATAA
>CAZRZS010000002.1:5050-37791 GCA_964604685.1 uncultured Gammaproteobacteria bacterium | reverse complement strand
CTGCCCTCCCCGGAACTTGTCCCGAGTTTCATCTCGGGAAGGGGAGGAAACGTTGTGTTCACTGACTTTGTTTCTGATGAGGAATTAGTGGGATTGTATAAACAAGCGAAGTTGTATGTTTTTCCTAGTTTGTATGAAGGTTTTGGCCTGCCTCCTTTAGAAGCTATGACCTATGGTGTGCCTGTGGCCTCTTCCAACAGTTCATGTTTGCCGGAAATTCTCGGTGAAGCTGCCATATATTTTGATCCGGAAAATTTTGAGCAGATGGCTGAAGTTATTCAGACTGGTTTAACAAATGAAGATGTCAGATATGATTTGAGTATAAAAGCGCCAGAGGAATTAAAGCGATATTCAGGAGAGAAATTGGCCAGAGAAACGTTGGTAGTGTATAGGCGATAATACAAATAAACGTGGTATATAAAATCATCCACAAATTGGGTGATTTTTAGTTTTGTTTTAAGCCAAATTATGCTATAATTAACTTATCCTAAATCAGTTTTTTAAACGATTCAGGGCAGGCAAATATATTTTGCATGAAAAAGACAAAACGCCAATGTTCTGTCTGCAGAAAAACAGGGCATGACAAGAGAAAATGTCCAATCTTCAGGCAACAAAAACAAGCACCAAAGAGAAAATCGGTGTTAGTTAAAGTTACGCAAAAATATACTCAATCACCGTATGTTGTTAATTTAAGAAATGAACCAGAATCAAGTGTTTGGCAAGGTGTTCAAGTTTTTACTGAAAAACCAATAGCCAGAGAAAAAAGAGTGACTGTAAATTTAGGTGAAATGGTTAGAGCAGCTAATTTAGCCGTATCTCAGCGTGAATTTAAGGTTAAGAAGTTGAAAACCAAGCGGCAAATAAAATTACCCACGATTAAATGGCCGGCTATTAAATTACCAAAATTACAGTTGTCAGCATATTTGGGGAATGTTCGAGATAATTTAGCACAAACTAGACAGAATATCATTAAAGTGTTTACTCTTAATCGTTTGGCATATAGCACCATTGTAATCTTATTAATCGCCTTGCTGCCTTTTCCTACCATTGGTTATTATAACAAGCTTAAAGATGCCAACGCTCAAGTGGTAGAGGAAAGTACTAATGCCTTTTTATCATTACAGTCTTCTACAGTAGCCGCTTTCCAATCAAATTTAACCCAAGCTCAATATGATTTAAATTCAGCTTTAGATTCTTTTAGCAAGGCTGAAACTATTTTAGAAAAAGAGCATGGCGCTTTGGTCTATGCCGTAGGTTTATTACCAATCGTGGGCAAACAGGTTAATAGCCGTCAGCATTTATTGACAGCAGGGCATCATTTGGCACTCGGCAATACTTATCTAGTCAAAGGCATTAGCGAATCAGAACAAGCCGAGCTAGCTTTAACAGATAGATTTGAAGTTCTAGCCAATCATTTGCATAGTGCTATTCCCCAATACCAGGAAGCTTTAGAACAATTGTCGGCCGTGGACCAAACTGCTGTGCCAGTGGAATACCAGCAGTCTTTTTCTGAATTTAAACTCCTTTTTGCTGCTTTAATTAATGATATGACTGATTTGGTAGAGCTGGTTCGAGCCATGGACTCAGTCTTTGGCGCCGACCAATTTAAGAGATATTTATTAGTCTTTCAAAACAATAGTGAATTGCGCGCCACGGGTGGTTTTATGGGCAGTTTTGCTGTCTTGGATCTGCAAAAAGGCAAATTGATGAATTTAGACATTCCTGGCGGTGGCTCTTATGACCTTCAAGGACAGTTAGACACTTATCTCAAACCACCTCTGCCTTTGCAATTAACTAATGCCCGCTGGGAATTTCAGGATGCTAATTGGTTTCCCGATTTTGTAGCTTCAGCCCAAAAGATTGAGTGGTTTTATGAACAGGCCCGCGGGACGACAGTAGATGGCGTGATTGCCATTAATGCTTCAGTTTTGGAACGTTTATTGAAAATACTGGGTCCGGTAGTCAGTGAAGAACAAGATTTAGAAATTGCCAGTGAAGATGCCGTGGCCAGATTACAATATGAAGTGGAAGTTAATTATGACAAAGCCGAGAACCAACCTAAGAAGGTTTTAGCAGATTTGGCTGGGCAATTTTTAGCGCAAATGAAAAATCTTAATGCTGATAATGACATTCGTTTGTTGGCTGAATTGCATGAAGCTTTGCAACAAAAAGAAATTCAAGTATATTTTAATGATGATTTAACACAAAAGAGATTTCGTAGTTTTGGTTGGACAGGTGAATTATTTTCCACCAGTATTCAGCAGGATTATTTGGCCGTGGTGGGCACGAATTTGCAAGGCCAAAAGTCAGATGCGCGGATTAAGCAAGTTGTAGAGCATCAGGCGGCAGTACAGCCAGATGGTTCGGTTGTAGATACAGTGGTCATACATAAAAAACATTTAGGCATACCCGGCGAATTGTTTTATGGTTCTGACAATATCCATTATGTTCGCGTTTATGTCCCCAGAGGTTCAGAATTAATAGAAGCTGGTGGTTTTGTTTATCCGCCGGAAGCTGTTTTTCATGTACCTGAGAATTGGTATGAGGAGGATAAGGATTTAAATAATTTGGAAAAAGAGGTGGCTATTCATGCCAATACGGGTACGCGTATCACAGAAGAGTTTGACAAAACTGTCTTTGGTAATTGGATGATTGTGCCACCAGGGGAGTCAGGTAGCATTTATTTTACCTATAAATTGCCTTTTAAAGTGAATATAATTGAAGCAGAGAGTAATGTTGAGAAATGGCAGACTGTATTGACTGGCAGTAAGAAACAGAGTTCACGGTATAGTCTGGTTGTGCAAAAACAATCTGGCATTAATTATGATTTTACTTCGCAGATTATTTATCCAGTTGGTTGGCAGCCAGTCTGGCAAACTGGGACTAACATGGTTTTAGCCACCAATGGAGCAGAATTTAATACGACTTTGGAAACGGACGAAGTGATTGGTTTAGTTATGGAGAAAAAATAAAATTTTATACATTCATTTAATATTTATTTATGCCTGTCAAAAAAAATACCCCAGCAAAAGACAAAAAAGAACGTAGTTTTACCAAAGTCGAGCTTGAGACATCTAAAGTAATGAGCAAGCCCCAAGCGAGGAAGAAAATAAAGATTAAGAAAAAGACAATACTGCAAAAAGAAGCCAAGGAGTTTAGTCCAGTGTTGAACCAAGCAGACGAGAAGAGAATAGAGAAAGATTTGGAAGAGATCTACCAAAATGGCGATGGCACCATGCCGGACATGGGGGATTTTGAAAAAAACAAGCGCAATCATCTTCTGACAGCTTTTTTGGTTTTAGTATTTGCTTGTGTTTTTTTGGCGGTCGTAGCTTGGGCCGGTTTTTTCATGTTTTCACCTCAATCACGCTTTAATGAAGAATATTTGACTTTAAACATAACTGGTGAAGAACAAATTATGGCTGGCCAGGAAGTTCGTTACCGGATACATTATCGCAATGCCCAGAATGTGCCTCTATCTAAAGTAGTTTTGCAAGTTCGCTATCCTGAAGGTTTTGTTTTTGAATCAGCCAGCAAGACACCAACTTCTGATAAGACTGATGAGTGGGTTTTGGGTTCTTTAGAAGAACAGGGCAGTGGTTATCTTGATATTTTTGGCAAGCTCTATGGTGATTTAGGCAAGCAGCAGTCTTTTCGCGTTTTTTTAAATTATTTTCCTGCCAACTTTAGTTCGGAATTTCAAAAAGTCTCTAGTCTAAATACGGAAATAAAAGATTCACCAGTGAGTTTTGTAGTCACGGCCCCAGAAGAAGTTGTGCCCGGAGCTGAGACTGAGTTTGTGGTGGATATTATTAAACCAGATGAATCAATTTCCAATCTAGCTTTAGTTATGGAAACAGCAAATAGCTTTACTAAAACTAATAGCCAGCCTGCCACTGATGAGGCTGAAGAATATCAATGGAGTTTGGGTGAAATGGTTGCAGACAAAGAAATTAGAATTAAAGGAACGTTTAGCCCCAGTGTTGATGAAGCAAGTATTCAAGTTAAATTTAAATTGTTAGTGTGGAAAGATGATGACAAAAGTCTTGAACCATACTTGCTAGGTGAGGAAGTCATTGATTTAGTCCTGCTAAAAACAGATTTATCAGCTAATTTAGTTATTAATGGTTCTTTGAGTGATTTTTTTGTACAGCCCGGTGAAATTTTAAATATTTCCATTGATTTGAAGAACGCTGGTGATACTCCGCTTAAAAATGTTATTGTCCGTCTTATTTTTGAAACGCCTTCATATAGTGAATTGAGTATGCTGGACTGGTATGAACTGGAAGATTTGGCTGATGGCGATATTATCGGGGAGCAGGTTAATTCACAGACTCGGCGTGGATATATTACTTGGAACAGTAAGCAGATTTTAGATTTGCGCCAGCTTGATCCTGGCGAAGAACTTTTGATTGATTTACACATTCCCTTTAAAGATAACCAGGATATTGATTTAACTAAGTTTACTTCATATTTGACCACGGCTATGGTGGAAGTAAAATATGAGAATGGCGGAGGTCAAAAGCTATTATCTTCCAAGCAAATTAATCTGACTGTTAATTCTGATTTTGAGTTTGAATTGCGCGATAAAGTGATTGAGAATAATCAAAACAAGGAGTTGCATACCGTGACTTGGTTTTTAAGCAATAGTTATCACGAACTGCAAGATATTGAATTGAGTGCCGATGTGTATGGCGATGTTACATGGCAGGAGGAAAATTTGGTAGTACCTGCTGGTGAGGCTAAATATGATCCGACAGAAAAAAAGCTGGTTTGGCAGGTAGAGACCATGCCCACCAGTGTTGATGTCTTGGCTTTGCAATTTGGTCTATTGTTGAACAATAAAAATCCTTCCCAAAGCAATCTCATGTCCAAAGTGACGATAAAAGCCAAAGATGCCATTACTGGTGAGGATATTATCATGGCCGGAGATGAAATTTTATTGAATTGAAATAATATTTGAAATTAAAAATAATGGGACTTTTTGTTACCAAAACTATTGAAAAAGAAATGGTAAAAATAGTCAAAAATTTTTAAATTAGTTTTTTAACCATTTTTATCATATCCTCAAAGCGGATGTTGCTTTTGACTAGATATTCTGTGGCACCCTTTTCTTTAGCTTCACGGATATCAGTTTCTTGCCCCAAATTTGATAACACGACGATTGGGGTTTTTTTATATCCCGCAGTTTGTCGTATTTGGCGGATAACAGAAAATCCATCACCATCTTGTAGCATTAAGTCGATGATAAAGAGGTTTGGTTTATGTTGTTTGGCCATGATTAGAGCTTCATTAGCCTGAGGCGTGGCAAAGACCTCATAGCCTTCTTCTTCTAAAAGATGGCTGTAAAGTTTGAGTGTAAAGTGCTCGTCCTCTAGAATGAGGATAGTTTTCTTTTTAGGCATACTAGCTATTTTTAAATTTTACATAAAAAGTAGTTTCTTTTTTAGGTGTGCTCTTAAACCAGATACTGCCATTGTTCAGTCTCACTATTTCGCGGGTAATATAAAGCCCTAAACCAGTACCATTGCCCTGTTTTTTTATGGCATTGGGGGCGCGGAAAAATTTGGCAAAGATGAATGGCTGTTTGTCATTGGGAATGCCAATGCCTTTATTAGTACAAGACATGATAGTGTCTTTTTTATTTTCTTTTACTTTAAAAGTTATTTCCGTTTTAGGATTACAGTAACGAATAGCGTTTTCCAAGAGGTTTTGAATAATAATTTTTAGGAACTCTTCGTCAGCTTTAATATAGCAGGCTTTTTTATTATTTTCAAATTTGAACTTGACATTTTGAGCCTGAGCATAAGATTTATAATTTTTCAAAGTATTTTTAATAATTTTATTTAAATTAATCTTTTTGAGGTGAGGATTCATTTTTTTATCAGGCAAGCGTGAAACACTTAATAAGTCATTAATCATGGTATTCATTGCTTTTAGCGTATGATAACTTTCGTTTAAATAATCAGTTTGTTCTTTGTTTAATTTGCCTGGTTTTTCACTGAGGATATATTCGATTGCCCATAGCATATTGCCTAGAGGTGTGCGCAAGGCGTGAGAGGCAATATGGGCAAAGTCAGTACGATATTCTTGCTGTTGGCGTTCTTCAGTAATGTCGCGAATGATGACAATTGCCCCTTGGGTTTGGTTAGTCTGGTTTTTTATGGGCGTGGTAGTAATTGAAGCCCACATGCGTAAGCTGTTTTTTTTAATAAATTGGCGAATAGCATTATTTACTTTTTTACCTTTACGAATGGATTCATATAAAGCAGCATTGTGTTTGGTTATAACTTGACCTTTATCATCAATAGCCGATAAGAGTTTAAGGGCATCTTGGCCGTCAATTTCTTGGTTTTGGCCATATCCTAACATGTCGCAGATGGCCTGATTGCTTTTAAGGATTTTACCTTTAGTATCAACTACAAAAATGCCATCGCCAATAGAATTCATGAAAAAGTCAACGTCTTTGATAGGGAATTGTTTGAACATAAAATATGGTAGTTAAAGTGTCTATATTATACCATAGTTGGCAAATTTATGGTATAATAAGGGACAATGATAGTGGTTTGGTAGCAAATCCATTATTTGCCGTAATTTAATAGTTTATGAATGGTAAATTAACTGAAGAACAAATAAAGCAAATACTGCTTAAAGAAACCTATATTGCTGATACTGACCTTAAAGAGATTGAAAAAGGCATGAAAGAGACCAGTATGACTTTTGTTGAGTACCTTTTGGAAGCTGGCTTTATGACCAAAGACATCTTGGGTCAAGCTTTAGCCGAGCATTATAATTTAGTTTATGCTAATCTCTCTCGAGAGAAAGTTGAGGAAGAGGTGTTAAAACAGATACCAGAGATAGTTGCCAAGCAAAACGGCATTATAGCTTTTGCTCAGGTAAAAGATGGTGTGAAGGTGGCAATGAACAACCCAACCGATTTGACTACACTGCATTTGGTAGAAAAAAGGCTAGGCCAAAAAGTTTTTCTATATTATACGATGGAGACAGACTTACAAGAGGCTTTGTCAAACTACAAGGCTGGTTTAGAAGAAGAATTTAAAAAAATCTTAGAGAAGCTAAAGCAAGTTGGCATGTCACGAGAAGAGCGTGATGATGTAGTTGTCCAGATGGTAGATGTCTTATTGCAATATGGTTATCAGAATAAGTCATCTGATATCCATATTGAACCAGCTGAGGATAAAATTATAGTTCGTTTTAGAATTGACGGGGTGATGCATGATGTTTTGGAAATACCCAAGGATTACATGGAGACTATTTTAATTAGAGTGAAAATTTTAGCGAAATTACGTACTGATGAACATCGAGCGGCTCAAGATGGCAAGTTGCGTTTTAAAGTGGCAAAAGAAACGATTGATGTTCGTATTTCAATTGTGCCTACGGTTCAGGGAGAAAATATCGTCATGCGTATTTTGTCTTCGCATAGTCGCCAGTTTAGTCTCTCTGACTTGGGTTTGGGACCAAAAGACATGAAAAAAGTACAAAGTGCTATTAAGCATCCTCATGGTATGTTTTTAGTTACTGGTCCGACTGGTTCTGGTAAGACAACCACTTTGTATGCTGTTTTGAAAATTTTAAATCGGCGGGATGTAAATATCGCGACGATTGAAGACCCTGTGGAATATGATATTGGCGGTATTACTCAAATTCAAGTTGATAACAAAACCAATTTGACTTTTGCCAAAGGTCTACGTTCATTGGTTCGTCAAGATCCTGATATTATTATGGTAGGTGAAATTCGTGATGAAGAAACTGCTGGTATTGCCATAAATTCTGCGCTGACCGGCCATTTGGTTTTATCTACTTTGCATACTAATGATGCGGCTACCACCTTACCACGTTTGTTGGATATGGAGGTTGAGCCTTTTTTAGTGGCCTCAACCGTTAATGTAGCTATTGCCCAGCGTTTGGTGCGTAAAATTTGCGCTCATTGCCGTACTTCTTATCGTTTAAATGAAGAAGAAAAGCATGCCATGCAAATGAATGATCATCTTAAGGATATTTTGATAGCTCATGGCGAAAAAAAATTGGAAAAATTACGCTTGTACAAGGGTGCGGGTTGTAAAGTTTGTAATAGCACTGGTTATCATGGTCGGATTGCTATATTTGAAATTCTGGAAATGACAGAAGATGTACGTCAGTTAATTTTGCAGCGTGTTTCTTCTGAAGAGATACTGAAGACAGCGAAGAAAAATGGTATGACAACCATGTTAGAAGACGGCATTGATAAAGTGCTAAATGGTTTGACTACCTTGGAAGAAGTTTTGCGGGTTACTCGCGATTAAAATTAATTATTTTTTATGCCAACAGAGAGAAAGAATTTTTTAAACTTAAATATTAACATTGGTGGTACTGGCTTGACTGACAAGGCACTTTTAGCCAAGCACTTGTCGGTCATGCAACAGTCAGGTTTAACCATTACTGAATCTTTAGAAATTATTCAAGATGCTGCGAAAGGTAAGATGAAAAAAATCATTCAGGGTGTCAGGCATTCAGTAGAAGCAGGTAATTCGTTGGCTAATTCTTTAACTCGTTATCCAAAAGTTTTTTCGGGTATTTTTGTTAGTGCCGTTTATGCCGGTGAAAGTTCTGGTACTTTATCAGAGAATTTAAAAATCTTGGCTGAACAGTTACAGAAGGAAAAGGAAATAACTTCTAAAGTAAAAGGCGCTTTGCTTTATCCTGTGGTAGTTTTGATTGCCGCCTTTATTATGGGTTTAACTATGTCTTTTTTTGTTTTGCCTAAAATTACTCCTTTATTTGAAGGCTTAAAAACTGACTTGCCTTTAACTACCCGTTGGCTGATAAAATTCTCTCATCTTATTAGTGATCATGGTATGGCTTTATTTTTAAGTTTAATAGGTTTTATAGTTATTTTAGTTTGGATAGTTAAGCAAAAGTTTTCTCATCCAGTAACCCATTGGTTCATGCTTAAGGTACCGATTGTCAAAAGTATTGTTTTTCATACTAATTTAACTCGCTTTGCCCGTACTTTAGGAATGTTATTAAAAAGCGGTTTGCATATTGATGAAGCCTTGGAAGTAACACGTAATACGGTTGGTAATTATTATTATTACAAGGCCTTATCTCATATTGAAGAACGCGTAGCCAAGGGCACTAAACTGGCAGACAATCTTAAAGCTTACCCTAATTTATTTCCCCGTATGGTTTCGCGTATGATTATGGTGGGTGAGGAGTCTGGCAATTTAGAAGATACATTAGCTTATTTAGCTAATTTTTATGAAGTGGAAGTAGATAATTCTACTAAATCTCTAGCCACGGCTGTGGAACCGATTTTACTCATCTTTATCGGTTTAGTTGTTGGCTTTTTAGCGTTGTCAATTATTACCCCAATCTATAATATTACTGGTGGTATTAATAGATAATTATGCGTGGTTTTACTGTAGTAGAACTTTTAATCGTAATTGCCCTTGCGTCGATTTTAGTTATTGTGGCTATTCCGATTTATGGCAACTTGCAAGTGCAGGCACAGTTAAAAGAGTCGGCCAGTCAAATAGTACAGACATTGCGCACTGCCCGTCAAGACAGTCTGGCTCGTTTTAACAACAGCGCCCATGGCGTATATTTTGATATCAATGCTTTAACCCCTGACAGTTACATCTTATATCACGGTGATTCATACCTTACCCGTGATTTTGATTATGATCGAGTGGTTGAATTAGATGATCCCTTATCAATTGTAAATCAAGATTTTGCTTTGTTAGGCACTGACGTGGATATAAATTTTTCTCAAGGTCTAGGGCGACCAAATAATGTGGGAAGTTTTAATTTAAACCACGATATAGAAGGTACAGTCTTGATTTCAGTTAATAGCTTGGGTAAAGTGGAGGAGGATTAGTATGCTTAATAACAGGGGACAAAGTTTATTAGAGGTCATCTTAGCGATGTCCATTTTTGCTTTGCTTGCCGCAGCTATGGTGTCAATGTCAACTGGTGGTTTTATCACTTTAGAGCAAGGTGGTGAGCAAACAGAAGCTCAGGCTTTAGCTCAGGAAGGTTTAGAGGCAGTGCGGGCAATTCGTGACAGAGCTTGGAATGAATTGCGTTTTACCACTTCTTCGGTTTTTGTCTCTGGTGTGGCCTGGGCTTTAACTGGTGAGGGTACTACTGAGACAATTGGGGATTATACGCGGACAATTAGTTTTGCTGATGTTTGTCGTGATGAGAATGATGAGATCACAGATTGTCCGGGTAGTTATTTAGATGTTCATAGCAAGAAAGTTACTTCAGCTGTTATTTGGCAGGTCAGAGAAGGGGTGACAAATACTGTTCAAGAAGTAGCTTATTTAACTAATTGGCAGACCAAACTTTGGCCACAAACTGACTGGTTCGGAGGGAAAGGACAAAATATTTGGTCCAATAGTACCCGTTACAGTACAGGTGAAGATGTTATTGATAATAGTGTTGGTGAAGTGACATTGGCACAAACTACAGATATCTCTGCTTCTACCACTTGGCCTTTTGAATTGCCAGAAAACTATACTTATTCCACTTCTTTAATTGCGGTTGCAGATGGCTTTGCCCAATTAGTAGGCACAGCCGGTGGTTCTGGCGAAACTTTGGACGATGGTTTTGAGTATACAATTGATGATAGTTATAATTGGTCGTTTACCACGACTAGTAATTATATTTATGACACTAACTCCATAGAAATTACTTCCGGCATGGCCCAGTTGAAAGCAGAAGGTGGTACTATAGCCATTTATCCTATATCCTCATATTCTGCTCCAGGTGTGCAGAGTTGGAATAGTTTTATTGAAACAGCAGTGAAAAACGGGGGAGAAATATATTATCAACTGTCAAATGATAATGGGGCTACTTGGCAGTATTGGACAGGTTCTGCTTGGGACACTGCCGGAGTCGCTAACTACAACACTGCCAGTGTGGTGAATACAAGTATTTTTAGTTTTTCTACAAGTTCAGAACAGATTAAGTTCCGAGCATTTTTAACAAGTGATGGTAGCCAGCAAGTACAATTGGATAATTTGGTTATTGGCTTTACACCTAGTACCCCAGTTTGGAGTTTTTCTACCTGGGATGTCGGCGGTGAGGAGGTTACCCCTAGCGGTGCAATACAGATAAGTGGTGGCGACTCAGATAGTTACGCTGAAATTAGTGTACTAGCTGGTAATAATGATGAAGTAGGAGGTTATTGGCAACAGTCTTTTACCACGACCGAAGAAAATCCCCAAGTAACTATAGATTTTGATTATAAAGCTTTTGTTTTTAATGGCATACCCAACTTTTCTCAGATTCGTGTTTATTTAGATATGACCTCTGGCGATCCGGTTAACCAAATAGGGACAATTGTTAATGTTGCCGCCACAGGGGATTGGACAGCCGTCCCTCAAATTGATGCTTCTTCATTGGCTACCACGCCGGGCACTTATTATTTAAAACTTGCTTATTGGTTAGAAACTCCTAGTGGCGAAGGCGCTGGGCCTTTTACAGTTGGTTTTGATAATGTCAACTTAGTTTGGCAGGCGGCCAGTTATGATAGTAATAAACCGGTGATTAGTAATAGTTCTTCTTTTATGCCCACAGCTCTAAATTCCTGGACAGGCTTTGTGGAAACAGCAGTAAAAAACGGGGGAGAAATATATTATCAATTGTCAAATGATGATGGAGCTACTTGGCAGTATTGGGATGGTGATTCTTGGGAGTTGGCTGAAGCAGAGGATTATAACACCGCTTCTGTAGTGAATTCTGCAATTTTATATTTTGATACGACAGCCAAGAAATTTATGTTTAAGGCTTTCTTGGCAAGTGATGGCACTCAGTTGGTAAAATTAGATAATATTGATTTAACCTACAATGTCGCTTCGGTAACTTATTATGGTAATCGTTTTATTGTTTCTTCAGTTGATGGTGTTGGATCTTTATCTAATTCGGCTTATACAATAAGTTTGCGTTTTACTGCCACAAATAGCAAAGAGGTTAGTGCTTTGCGCTTCTATTTACAAGAAGAAAGAGGTACTAGCCCAACTTATCGTTATGGTTTGCAGGCTGATAATGAAGGTGAACCCTCTGGTATCTGGTTGGGAAATAATAATCAAGGTTATGGTGATTATCAAGCCACTGCCACTGGTTGGCAGACTATAACCTTAAATGAAAATGTGTCTTTAAACCAAGATACAGTTTATCACTTAGTAATAGAACACCAGACGGGTACTATTAACGGTGGCAATAATATTGAATTACGTCGCAGTCAACCGCTTAATTTACTACATGCTTTTGATGGTTCGGCAGACAGACAAAGTAATATTTTGTTTAGTGAAGATAGTGGTGCTAGTTGGCTTATACAAAATCATCAACCCATTTATATTTTAGAATTTAGTGATGGTAGTTACGAAGGTAATCCTTATGAGACATCAGAAGAACATCAGATTTATGGTGCCAATTATTTTGGCCAACAGTTTACTCCCGCTAAGGATACAATTATTTCTTCGGTGGGTATAAACGTTTCAGAAAATGATCAAGGACCAGAAGCTGATTTAATTTTGAGTTTATATAATGTGACTGACAATCTGTTATTGGCTACCACTACTTTAACAACTTTAGATCAAATAACTAATGGCGTTTATGCTTGGCAGGAGTTTTATTTTACCTCGCCTTTGACTTTGACAGCGGGTAAGATATATCGTATTTATATTTCCTCACCTGAGGCTGATGAAACAGTCTATTACATCATCCGTTCAGAAAGCCATCTTGATGATTTTGCTTTAAACAGTATTAATTACGGCTATATATCATCTTTTTATGTTGTCAGTACAGATGGTGGCAGTAGCTGGGATACTAGTGGTTTGAATCAAGATTTAGCAGGTTTTCGTTTTCAGCAGACGATTTTTAGTAGTTTAGGTTATATTATCTCTTCGGCTTTTAATGAAGGTTCACCTACGGCTTTTACTGTGATAGAATGGGATCAAGAGACACCTAGTTGTAGTCCTAATTGTGAAGTTAAGTTACAAATTAAAACCGCTCCTGATAATGAGGGTGTACCAGGTGTTTGGTCAGCCACTTGGTCTGGTCCACAGGGTGAAGACGGCGATGAGACCGACTATTTTACGAAAAATACTGGAGAGTTGATTAATCCTGATAATAATCAACAGTGGATACGTTATAAGGCAAGTCTGTTTGGTGATTCAATTAATACCCCTACCTTACAAAAAACTAGAATATATTATCACTAGCTTATGAAAAAAGGCTTTACTTTAATTGAATTATTAATCGTGATTGCGATTATTGCTGTTTTAGCGGCAGTGGTTTTTGTTGCTCTTAATCCTCTGCAGCGTTTTAAGGAGACGCGTAATGTCCAACGTTGGTCAGATGTGGATGCTATTGCCGGCGCTATACGGCTTTACCAAAATGCTGGCAGTTATATTAATACACAGTGGATCGGAACAGAATCTGGAGTTAAATTAGCTTCAGGTACAAGTGGCACCTATACCTCGCAGATATTTTCTGCCAGCACCTTGAGTGCTTGGACTACTTTATATTGGAGTCCAAGTCAACCTAGTTATAAAGAATTGCCTAATAATCAGGCAAGTGAGTCTAGTTATAACTCTGGTAATGCCAACATGAGTGGCAATGTGTTACTTTACCACTTAAATGAAACTTCCGGGACGATTACTGATAGTTCTGGTAGTGGTAATGCAGGGACATACAATGGTAGTCTTTACGGACAAACTGGTAAATTCAATAGAGCGATAGGTTTTGCTGGCAGTAGTGATTACATAGATGCGGGTAATGCTTCAAGTCTAAACTTGTCTGGTGATTTTACTGTTGAAGCTTGGGTAAAAAAGTTAACTAATCCAACTGTTTCTTATGCTGGCATAATAACCAAGGGTATAGGTTATGCTAAAGGTGGTTCTTTTTCTTTGAGTTTACATAAAATTAGGTCAGTCTATTTTTTCGTCAGAAATGCCAATAATACTGGTTATGCTGCTTCTGGCCCATATTATTTAGGTACAGGATGGACACATCTAGTTGGTGTGTTTGAGGCAAATGACAAAGTTTCTTTATATGCCAACGGGGTCTTAATCGATGATTCACCAGTTAGTTGGGATATTAATATCAACAATCTACCTGTGCAATTAGGTAAACAAAATAGTTATTTTCACGGCAGTATGGATGAGGTCGCTATTTATAACCGTGCACTTTCACCAGATGAAGTTTTGTCTCATTATCGCCGGGGGGCTAATCGTCTACGTTTTCAAGTCCGCTCTTGTGCTGACAATGCCTGTAGTGGTGAATCATTTATCGGACCTGATGGTACAGCTGCTACCTATTACACAGAGTTAAATAATTCTACAATTGGCTTGCCTGCTTTGAATTTAACTAATTTGGCTGATAATCAATATTTTCAATATCAAGTGAATTTTAATACTGATCGGGCAGTTTATAGTCCGATATTGAAAAGTGTGACAGTTGGAATAGCCAGTGCTGGCGGGGGTCGTGATGTTTTGGTGGATAGTTGTCTTGACCTAGGTTCTATTTTAGTCTCTCATTTACCTCAAATACCTTTTGATCCTTCTCTGGGTGATAGTAATAAAACATATTATGCTTTGCAGCGCGATGAAACCGGGCAAGTTAATGTCCAAGCTTGTGCCGCAGAAGGGGAGGAAATAAAAGTAACAAGATAATATGAAAAAAGGTTTTACTTTGATTGAATTATTAATCGTGATTGCGATTATCGCTGTTTTAGCGGCAGTGGTCTTTGTTGCCCTTAATCCTTTGCAACGTTTTCAGGACGCCCGTAATTCTCGGCGTTGGAATGATATTAACTCTATTATTGATGCCATCCGTTTAGAGCAAGTTGACCAGCGGGGGATTTTACCAGCTGGTATTGATACCAGTTTAAGAATGTTAGGCACGGCTGGCAGTGGTTGTGATGTGAGATGTGGTGGTGAAAGCAATATGGACATTGCTTATCACAATTCCAATCAGACTTTAAAGTATTACTCTAACAACACCTATACAGTGCGTAATTGGTTTAATGCTTCAGCAGTGAGTGATTTTTCCGTTTTAACAGTTTCGGCAGTTTTAGATTGTGATGGCAGCTGTAGTGGTCAGTTACGTTTGCGTATTGGCAATGCTTCTTCTTATACTGATTATGATTTTGTTGATGCTGCCAATATCAGGACTGATAGCACTACCAGTAACTACACTTGGTATAGCAATAGTTATAATATTAATAAGAATAGTTTGGGGGATTATTTTTTTGTGCAATTGCTTTTGTATAATGGTTCTGGCACGGTTAAGTTTTTGATGGATGAAGTTGGTCCTACCGGTCCTGATCCTGAATATCGCAGTGGTTTGAATGGTGATGGTTCACAGACTGGTTGGACTAATGACAATGGTGATTATTTTATTAAGATTAATTTAGGTACTGGTCAGCAGACACAAACTGCTTGTTTAGATTTATCAGGGGCCTTAAGTAGTAAATTATCCACTATACCTTTTGATCCTTCGGTAGGCAGTGCTGAACAAACATATTATGTAGTTAAAAAGCAGGCCGCCGGGCAACTACAGGTCATAGCTTGTGGCGCAGAAGGAGGGGAAATTATCCAGCTTAGCAAATAAAATATGAATAAGCGTGGCTTTACCTTAATTGAAACTTTGATATATATTACCATAATTGGCGGTGTGATGTTGGCATTTGTCAGTTTTGCTTTACATATTTCTGATTCACGTAATAAAACCTATGTAGTTCAGGAGGTCCAGGCGAATGCACGAGTAGCTTTAGATTTAATCAGTCAAAAGATAGAAGCGGCCAATGGGGTTAATTTAGATAGTTCAACTTTTGCTTTAGATCCAGGTGTTTTGTCTTTAAGTATGGCTTCTATTAGTTTAAATCCTACAGTTATTGACCTTTCGGTTGATGATGGGGTATTACAAATCAATCAAGGTACAAGTGGCGCTATACCCATAACGAGTGATGAAGTCAGGGTGACAAATTTAGTTTTTACCAATTTGACAGGCGGAGCTAGTAAAGAAAATATTGGAGTTGCTTTAACTGTGGAGTTTAATAATTTTGACGGTGATGTTGAGTTTAGCTATGACCAGAGCCTGCAGACAGCTGTGAGCTTAAGACAATAGTATGATAGTTGTAAAAGACAAACGAGGTATGGTTGCTTTGCTGACTATTGTCATTGTCAGTACGGCAGTTTTGTTAATGGCTTTTTCGGCTATTATTTTAGGTTTGGGTGATTTAGATATGGGTTGGACTTCACAAAAAGGTAATGAAGCACAGGCTTTGGCTGAAGGTTGTGCCGAAGAAGCTTTACGCCGTTTGTATTTAGACGAAAACTATTCCGGCGAGACTTTGAACATTGGCCAAAATTCCTGTATAATATCAGTAACTAGTAATGGTTTTGAACGAGCAATAGCAGTAGCGGCCAGTGTGGGTGAATATAATAACAAATTGTTAGTCAAGGCCACTTTAAACGGTGATACTATTGTCCTTAATTCTTGGCAGGAAGAAGAAAATTAACTATGTTTTTAACTAAGAAAGTCATTGGCTTGGACATTGCTGACCAGACTATGGAGGTGGCAGAGTTGAAGGGTTTTGGTTTGCATGTGAAGGTAAAAAATTTAGGCCGGATGAAATTGGAGGCTGGTATAGTTGAGCGTGGCAGAATAAAAGATGAAATTAAACTGTCTCAGGCTTTAAAGCAATTATTTAAGATGGCCAAGCCAAGAGCCATAACTGGTAGAAAAATAATTTTTGCTTTGCCCGAATCCCAGGTCTATCTACGAAATTTTATTTTGTCGGCGCATAGCAAGAAAGCAAGAGAAGAGTTAATTAAAACTGAAGTCGTAAAGAATATTCCACTAGTAGAAGATGGTTTAGTTTATGATTATCGGGTTTTAGAAGAAAAAAAGGATGGGACAGAGGTTTTAGTAGCAGCTGCCAGTAAAGATGTGGTTAAGGAGTGGTTGAGATTTTTTAAGAAAAATAAATTTGAGGTGCAGTTTTTAGATGTAGAAATTTTGGCAAGTTTTCGAGATTTGTTTTCTACTTTGCCCAAAGAGCCGGTTTGCCTAGTAGATCTGGGCGCTACAACTACTTATTTAGCAGTGTTTGACAAAAATGGATTACATTATGAAGAAGTGATAAATATAGCTGGCAACAATTTGACGACGGCCGTGGCCGGAGCCGTTAAATTAGATGAAAAGAAAGCGGAAGCGGCTAAAATTAAAGATGGCTTGAAAAGTAAGAGTAAACTGGTGGTAAAAGCTCTGGAAAAAGAATTAAGTACAATAAGTAAGGAAATTATAACTTTAGTAGAGTATTTTAAAGAGCAAACTGGAATGGAAGTGCAAAAGTTAGTTTTAATTGGCGGCACTAGCCAGTTAAAAGGTTTGAATAAATATTTAGAAGAGAATGTTAAATTACCGGTGCAAATTGGCAATGCCAAATCTCTAGATGTAAAGGTCCCTTTGGAGTATATAGAGGCAATTGGCTTGGGCCTGCGAGGTTTACACAATCATTGGGAAAGTACTGATCCTAGCATACCCATACTTAAAGATTTAAAAGAAGAAAAGCCTCTTTCTAAAAAAACCAATTTAGTGATTGATGAGGAAAAGATATCAGGCCAAGAGGAAGAAGCACAGAAAACTCACACACGTCTTTTGTTAATTATTTTATTGTTAGTTATAATAGTTGGAGGTTTATTGGTTGCTTATTTATTTTGGCAGCATAGTCAAGAGGTAAGAGATGTGCCTTTACAGATTCAACAACAATTAGAACAAATTCCCGAATTTAATTTTAATGTCCAGTCTTCATCCACTGAAGCTGTAACTGTTACAAGTAGCAATTTTAATTTTTAAGTAAAAATTATATGCAACGAAAAGGTTTTACTTTAATTGAATTATTAATCGTGATTGCCATTATCGCAATTTTGGCAGCCGTGGTCTTTGTAGCTTTAGATCCTTTAACGCGTTTTCAGGATGCACGTGATGCTTCACGCTGGCAAGATACCACCGCTTTATTGTCGGCGATTAAAATTAATCAAATCGATAATGGTGGATATTATTTAATGGCCATTAGCAATTTGGTGAATGATACTGTCTATATGATTGGTACGGCAGTTTCTGCTTGTAATACTGCTTATAATGCTGGAAATTGTGATGTGGCTATTATTAATACTACAGACTGTGTAGATTTAACTGGTCTAGCCAGTCAAGGATATCTTGGTTCGGTGCCTGTCAGTCCAACAGGTAATGCTACTTGGGATGAGACAATAACAGGTTATACTTTGAAGAAAGCGAGTACAGGCATTATTACAATTCAGGCTTGTGAATCAGAAAATACTGGTGCTATTTCCGTTTCAAGATAAAAAATAATTTTATTTTTTAATCCAAAACTTTATGAGGCACAAAGGTTTTACGCTCATTGAGCTTTTGATTGTGATTGCCATTATTGCAATTTTGGCAGCCGTGGTCTTTGTCGCTTTGGATCCTTTAACGCGTTTTCAGGATTCACGCGACTCTGTACGCTGGCAAGAAATCAGCGAATTGTCCCATGCAATTAATTTATATCAAGTGGACAATGGTGGTTATAATTTAGCGACAATACAAGCTTTAAGCGCTGGTAATGTTTATATGATTGGCACGGCCGCAATAGGATGTGATGACCAGAATGCTTATTGTGACACCAACGTAACTGGTGATACAACTTGTGTTGATTTATCCGGTTTACAAACAGCTGGTTACCTTGGCGCTATACCAACAAGTCCAAATGGTCAAGGTATTTGGTCTGCTAATTATACTGGTTATACTTTGTCAGTTGGTACGACAGGTGCAATTTCAGTATATGCTTGTGAATCAGAAAATAGTGATCAGATTGTAGTTGTAAGATAGATTTATATATCCGCTCCGTAAAAAATGGGGCGGATAAATTAAGCCCAATCTTTCATTTTTTAAAAACGACCTTCAAAGGTCGTTTTTTGTGCCCCTACCAGGAATCGAACCCGGATCAACGGTTCCGAAGACCGTTGTGTTATCCATTACACCACAGGGGCAGGGGTAAGCAGTGCGCCGCCAGGGATTCGAACCCTGGACCGTTTGCTTAAGAGGCAACTGCTCTACCAAGCTGAGCTAGCGGCGCTTATCCCAAATACGTATTATTTTTGTCTCGTACCATCACCTCAACATGCGGTCCTTTCCACTTTTTTATTTGTAAGGCATTTTCTGCCGCGTCAACTTGAGCTTCTTGTTTGCTGGTACCTTCGCCTTCAGCGACTTTTTCTTTATCTAAATAGACTCCGACCACAAAATGTTTGGCATGATCTGGTCCCTCTTCTTTTAAGACTTTGTAAGTTGGGGTTAAACCAACAATTTCTTGAGCTGATTCTTGGAAGCGTGATTTGGCATCCATCCATAGACCTTGTCCCAGAACTTTTGGCAGTTTAGAAATAACCCAGCGGGTGATAAACTGCTTGGTAATATCCCAACCCTGATCAATATAAATGGCGCCAATTAAGGATTCAGTGACATTGGCTAAAATATATTCTCTGGCTTTAGTGCCAGCGTCTTTGTTCTCGCCATGAGAAAGAAAGAGGTAATTTTCCAAGTTTATTTCATTGGCAACCAAAGCACACATCTTGGCATTGACTAGAGCAGCCCGCCAAGAGGTGAGTTCACCTTCAGGATTGAGATAGTGTTCAAATAGATATTCAGTAATGACTAGTTCTAAAACTGCATCGCCGAGAAATTCCAAGCGTTCATTATGATCCAAGGGAAATTCACGATTTTCGTTTATATATGACCGATGCACTAGCGCTTGCACCAAGTAATTTGGATTTTTGAATTTAATGCCCAATTTGTCTTCTAGGGCAGAGAAATTTTTCTCTGCATATTCTGGAACAATGTCCATAGATTTAACTAGTTACCCCAGATGGGGATCACCAGTTTTCAGCACATAACCTATTAGATAGATCAACTACTGAAAGCCGGAGATAATTAATATATTATTTATTGTCTTTATTCATGTCATTATATATTGCTCCTAAAACGCCATTGACAAACTTGCCAGAGGCGGGTCCGCTATAGCTTTTGGCAACTTCAATGGCTTCATTAATGGCCACTTTAGCGGGGATCTCTTCATTGAATTTTAATTCGTAGACGCCAATGCGGAGAATATTGCGGTCAATAATAGTAATTTGTTCAATCGGCCAATTAGGCGCATATTTAGCAATTATGGCATCCAATTCTTTTTGGTGCTTAATAACCTGTTCAATCGTATCATGGACAAATTTTTTTTCTTCTTCTAAACCAAAACCAAACTCAGCCAGGTTTTGTTCAACAATGGTTGGAAGATTTTTGTTTACACCACCGCGAAAATCCCATTGATAGAGGGCTTGCATAGCAATACAACGAGCCAGATGTCGATTGGACATAGTTTGAAATTAATGATCAGTTTTACCACTGCCTTTGCGTGAGCGTTTTAAACGGGCAGCGCGTTTGGCCACATCAATAACTTGACGGCCTTTGTAGGTACCGCATTGAGAGCAGGCTTGATGTGGAGTGGTTGGAGCCTTGCATTTTTCACATTTAGCCGTGGCTTTCTTTTTTAAAGCGAAATGTGAACTTCTTTGTTTTTTTGAAGTTCTAGTTCTCTGTTTGGCAGGTAAACCCATATATTTATGATTGATTAGTAATTAACGGCTACATTATATATTATATTATAAAAAAAATCAATAGGGAGTTTGATATTGCCAAACTACCCCTTTTTCGCTAAAATACGAGCATGAAAATCAAGATTTGTGAAAATAAGGGGGAATGGGAAAAATGGCAAAAACAAAAGAATTTGCCTTCTTTTTTGCAATCTTGGGATTGGGGCATCTTTCAGGGTAAAATGGGACAAAAACCGTTGAGATTACAGATTTTGGGCTCTCAAAGTGACCAAATACAGGGGTTTGTCCACAAACTAGGTTTAGGCGTGCAATATGGGTATTTTCCAAGACTAGAGAGTTATTTACCAGAGATGAAAGACTGGCTGGATAAACAGGGTTTGGCTTTTATTCGCCTTGAACCACTACAAGAAATACAAAGTGGTGTACCAGTAAAAAATCGCCAACCCCAGCAAACTTTAATTCTAGATTTAACTAAATCAGCAGAGGAATTACTGCAGGGCATGCATAGTAAGACGCGATATAATATAGGGTTGGGGGAGAGAAAAGGTGTGACAATAAAACAAGAAAAAAATCTGGATGTTTTTTGGCAATTAAATCAGGAAACCACAGAGCGGGATCAATTTCAAAGTCATGACAAAGAATATTATAAGAAAATGTTAGACCTGGATATGTGTCACCAGCTAACAGCCTATGTTGATAATAAACCTGTGGTCAGTAATTTATTAATTATTTTTCACAACACCTGTACATATTTACACGGCGCATCAAGTCAATATCATAAAAATTTAATGGCGCCATATTTATTACAATGGCAGGGGATTAAGTTGGCCAAGAGTTTGGGCTGCCAGTACTATGATTTTTGGGGCATAGCATCAAAAACTAGCGCGGGAGAATGTTTTAATAATTTTTGCTGGCAGGAAGCACATGACTTGTCTGGCGTGACTAGGTTTAAGGCGGGTTTTGGCGGGAGTTATGTAGAATATCCAGTTGCTTGTGATATAATACTTAATAGGTGGAAGTATGGATTGTATAAATTGGCAAGAAAAATTAAAGGTTTAAAATAATATGCAATTATCTTGGTCACAAAAATTATTTTTGCAAATTAATCAATCTTTGGGCAAAAGGCCTTGTCTTGATAAACTCATGGAGTTTTGTGCGCAGTGGTTGATTTATATTTTGGTTTTTGTGGTTTTGCTTTGGAGTGTGAATTTTTTAAGTGCGGAGGATTTTAAATTGCTTATTAAATTATTATTAACCGCTTTATTCTTTAATATTTTAACTAGTTGGTTTTTAGCCACCATTTGGTCCCATGGCCGGCCAGTGACTGAGTTGGCTGAAGTCAAAGAGTTAATCAAACCTTGTCAAAGTTGGAAAGGTTTTCCTTCTGATCATACCTCTATTTCTTTTATTCTTGCCATTATGCTGGCCTTAGTTGGCGCTTCTTTATATGGAATAATAATCTTATTGATGTTAGCTATTTTAGTGGCGTTAGCTCGGGTTTACGTTGGCGTGCATTATCCACGGGATATTGTTGGTGGCATAGTTTTTGCGTTGTTTTTTAGTTTTTTCTCTTTTTGGCTTTTAGAAAAAATAGTACAGCCCTTGTATAATTATCTATTAAACTTGTTATGAATGCCATAATTTTATGTGGCGGATTATCTACCCGCTTAGGTGAGATAACCAAAGAAGTACCAAAAATTTTACTTGAGATCGGCGGTAGGATAGTCTTGGATTGGCAATTGGAGAAATTAAAAACTTTAGGTGTTAAAGAAGTAGTTTTGGCTGCCGGGCATTTGGCTGAAAAATTACAAACTCAAGTTGGTGAAGCCAGGTTAGGTTTAAAACTTATTTATGCCATTGAAGACAGAAAATTAGGCACAGGCGGAGCCATCAAACATGGTTTAGAATATATTCTACACCCAGATGAACCAACCATAGTTTTGAATGGTGATGTTTTAACTACTGTAGACTTTACTGACATGCTTAAATATCTACCCTTAGAGAGTGATGGCATTATCCTCGGCGCCTATGTAGAAGATGTGGCTCGCTATGGTACTTTAGTCTATGGTAAAGATTATCATTTAACAGTTTTTAAAGAAAAAGAAGGCATACATCAGCCAGGTTATCAAAATGGCGGGGTATATATGTTTATGTCTAGTCTTAAAAAATATTTTCCTGATAAAGATGAATTTAGTATTGAATATGATGTTTTTCCTAATGTGAAAAATTTATATGTTTATGAATCAGATAAGCCTTGGATTGATGTGGGCAAGCCCGAGAGTCTGGCTTGGGCCAGAGATAATTACCAAATTTTTCTATGAATTTAAACAAAATACTTTTGGGGATTATTATTGCCTGCCTAGTTATTGCTGGCTGGTTTTTTCTTTCGGAACTCTACACAGCCGAAGCACAGAAGGGCGTGGATAAAGTTGTTTTTGAAGTTAAGTCAGGCGAGTCAGTGGGTGATTTAGTTACGCGTTTGCAAGAGGAGCAAATTATCCGCAATAGCTGGTTGTTTAAAAAGTATTTAATTTTCAAAGGTTTGGATAAGAAAGTAAATTATGGTGAGTTTGAAGTGGTTGCGCCAATTACTTTGTCCCGCGTGGCTAAGGCTCTCAGTCAACCTGGCTTAAGTGAAGCCACAATTACGATTATTCCCGGTTGGACAATTCGTGATATTAGTATGTATTTTGAAAGTCAAGGCAGGTTTCAAGCTGAAGAGATTACTGAATATGTGGGTTTACCGGCTGTGAATTATAAGCTAGCGGCTGAGTCTGCACCAGAGATTGATTTAGATTTAAAAATTTTAGAAGATAAGCCATGGTTTGCCAGCTACGAAGGCTATTTAGCTCCAGAAACCTACCGCATTTACAAAAATGCTACAGTCGCAGATATTATCTTGCGATTATTACAAGAACGTGAGAATCAAATTACAGATAAGCTGTGGGAGGACATGGAGAAAAGCGGGCGGACATTTTATGAAGTTTTAACTATGGCATCTGTTTTAGAAAAAGAAGTGAAGGAGTTGGAAGATAAGAAAAAGGTGGCTGATATCTTTTGGCGCCGCTATGATTTGAACTGGGCATTACAAGCTGATTCCACGGTTCACTATGCTTTAGGTAAAACTGGTGATGTTTTCACTACTCAAGAAGAGCGTAATTTTAATTCACCGTGGAATACCTATAAGTATCCGGGCTTGCCTTTTGGACCTATTTGCAATCCGAGCTTGGAATCAATCAAAGCGGCCATTTATCCAGAGAAAAATAATGACTGGTATTTTCTGACAACTTCTGAAGGTGAAGTGAAATATGCTAAAAATTTAGAGAACCATAATAGAAATCGTGCGCAATTTTTAAATTTATGAAAACAGCAGATTTTGATTATAATCTACCTAGAGAGTTGATTGCCCAGGAGCCTCTATGGCCGCGTGATCACTCACGCCTCATGGTAGTAAATAAAACAACTCAGACGGTGGAACACCGTCATTTTTATGATTTCCTTGATTATCTAAAAACCGGAGATTTATTAGTTTGCAACAATTCCAAAGTTTTTCGCGCTCGGTTATATGGCCAGCTAATTACTCCCGAAGGCGAGGTATTGCGCGAACATGGAAAGCCTGTGGAAATCTTTTTAGTTCGACCGATGGAAAACCTTGGGGTTTGGCAAGTTTTGGCTAAACCCGGTAGGCATGTACAAAATGGCCTACGCCTGCAGTTTGCTTCTGATTTTTACTGCGATGTTATGTTGAAAGAAAAAGATGGCACCATTTTAGTTCAGTTTTCAGATAATGATGAAGTGGTTCGACAAAAAGCCAATAACTGCGGCGAAGTGCCTGTACCGCCATATATTAAAAAACAGCCGGTAGATTTGGCTGATTATCAAACTATCTATGCCAAGCAGGAAGGTTCAGTGGCCGCACCCACGGCTGGTTTCCATTTTACCAAAGAGTTGATAGAGAAAATTCGAGCTAAGGGGGTGGAAATAGCGGAAATTACTTTGCATGTGGGTTTAGGTACTTTTTTGCCGGTTAAAAGCGAAGAGATTGAAGAACATCGGATGCACAGTGAATGGGTGGAGCTTAATTTTGGCACAGCTATGGCTATAAACCAGGCGAAGAGCGAAGGCAGACGAGTGATTGTTGTAGGTACAACTACTGTGCGTACTTTGGAAGGTCTGGCACATCAGGCTGGCTATGCTGACGAGAGACTTGAACCATATCAAGGCGAGATAAATTTGTTTATTACCCCAGGTTTTCAATTTAAAATCATTGACGCCTTAATTACTAATTTTCATTTGCCTAAATCCACCCTGCTTATGTTAGTCTCTGCCTTTGTGGGAAATAGGGAATTTATGTTGCATTGCTATCAGCAGGCAATAAAGGAAAAATATCGTTTTTATAGCTTTGGGGATGGCATGTTGATAACATCTTGACAAGAATAGTAATCTGTGATAAACTATAGACCGTTAATTCTTAATCTTCTTTTCTATGGATGAGGATACAACAATGGGCCCTGTTACTGATGAGGGTACCGAAGAAGAGGCTACTACTACAGCTCCTGAAACAGAAGCTGAAAGTGGTGAAGAAGCTCCTGCTGAAACAGCTGGCAGTGATGATGAAACTACTAATGAGGAAGCTGAAGCCTAAACAGATATTGAAAAAACCTTCTTATTGGAGGTTTTTTTAATAATATGTTATACTTTTATTACTTATTATTAACCATAAATATATGTCAGTAATTGGTTGGCATAATAAGGGGGCAGTTAGAAGAGGGGTACCTGAAGGTGCTAAAGGTAGTTTAAGATCAGTTGATCCTTCAGGTTTTGAAGTTGAAGCTAAAAAAAGAGAAAAACAATCAAAGAGGTCTAACCCAAAAAATAGAGAAGAAGCAGAAAGATTATGGAGGCAGATGACGGGTGGTAAAGAATTTGGTGGAATGAATTAAAAAACTGAGCTTCGGCTCAGTTTTTTAATGATAGTTTAATGGGACTAAAGTCTGTATCCGTATCATAGTAATCAGTTTCTTCTTTTTTCTTTAGCCAGCCAACTACGCGGTAGGTAATAGGTAAGAGAACAATTTCTACGAGGATTTTGAAAATGTAGTTGGAGATCCAGATTATTAGGATCAAATCCCAAGGCAAAACACCGGCAAAGGCAATTAGTAAAAAGACAGTGGTGTCAAAGAATTGTCCGACAAAGGTAGAACCAATCGTACGCAACCACAAATATTTACCTTTGGTCCAGATTTTTATTTTGGCCAAAACATAACTGTTTAAAAATTCACCCAGTAAATAGGCGCATAGACTTCCCAAAACAATACGGGGGACTACACCTAGAATAGCTTCAAATGAATCCTGTAAACCCCAATCAAAAGCTGGGGGTAATTTTTGCACCACCCAAAAAGTTACAACCATGAGCAAATTCATAGCAAAACCGATCCAGATAACACGGCGGGCGCGGGCATAGCCATAGACTTCAGTGAGAATGTCACCAAAGATATATGCCAAAGGAAAAAGAATTGTCCCGCCATCAAAACTAAACCAGCCTAAAGAGAGTATTTTAGTACTAGTAATATTGGAAAGAATCAAAACCACGGCAAAAGCGGCAGTAATGATGTCTAGATATTTAAATTTCATACCCAATTTTTTTTAAGATTAATAAATTTATCATTTTTAATTGCTTTCTGTATTTGCTTCATTAAATTCAAAAAGAAGTGTAGATTGTGAATAGTGGATAATCTATAAGCCAAAAGTTCTTCAGCTTTAAAAAGATGATGTAGATAGCCGCGAGAATAATTTTGACAAGTGCTACAAGTGCATTCAGGATCAATTGGCTGTTTATCATCTTGATATTGGGCATTGAAAATATTGATGCGGTATTTATTTCCTCCTCCCCTTTTAGGGGAGGTTGGGAGGGGTCTTTTTTTAAACAGACCCCCCTTTACCCCCCCTGATAGGGGGGAAATAAATAAACTGCCATTTCTCGCCATCCTCGTGGGTGCTACACAATCAAACATGTCTACGCCTCTTTCCACTACGTCAAACAAGTCAGTCGGAGAAAAACCTACACCCATGGCATAATGAGGTTTGTTTACTGTCAAATAAGGATAAACCCAGTCCAGAATATTTTTTGTCGCTACCATGTTGTAGCCCACAGATTCGCCGCCAACCGCGATGCCGTCAAAATCCAGCGTGGAAATAAAACGGGCGCTTTGTTTTCTTAATTGTTCGTAATTAGAGCCTTGGATTATGCCAAATAGATGTTGCTTAGTTTTTTTGCTGTTATGATAATCTAAACTTCTTTCAGCCCAGCGATGAGTTCTTTCCATTGCTTCTCTGACGTATTTTTCCTCCGCGTCATCTGGCGTGCATTCGTCAAAGGCCATAATAATATCAGCGCCAAGTTTATGCTGGATTTTAATTGATTTTTCAGGAGTGAAGCGATGGGTAGAGCCGTCCCAGTGCGAGCGGAAGGTAACGCCGTTCTCGTCGATTTTGACGAGGTGATTGTTACCAAACCCCCTCCTCGCCTCCCCCTCATAGGGGGAGGAATTACTTATTTTCCCTCCCCTTATAGGGGAGGAATTACCAAACCCCCTCCTCGCCTCCCCCTCATAGGGGGAGGAACTACTTATTTTCCCTCCCCTTCCCGAGATGAAACTCGGGACAAGTTCCGGGGAGGGCAGCCTGCCTGCCGGCAAGGCAGGGGTGGGGTTTCGTTTGTCTTTCTGCAAACCTAAACTAAAAACCTGAAACCCTCCGGAATCAGTTAGAATTGGCTTGTGCCAATTCATGAATTGATGCAGACCTCCAAATTTAGCAATTAAATCTTCACCAGGACGTAAGTGCAGATGATAAGTATTGGCTAAAATAATTTTAGTATCTAAATTATGTATGTCAGCACTATCTAGACTTTTGATAGTGGCCTGCGTGCCGACCGGCATAAAAACCGGGGTCTCAATGTCGCCATGGGCAGTTTGAATAATTCCAGTACGAGCTTTGGAGTTTTTGTCTTGGTGGGTGATTTCAAAAAATGTCATATGAGATCAGTTTAGAGTATTTTGCGAAAAAAATCAATTCTTGATACACTGGTGATATGAAGAAAGAATACAAGATATTTAATTACTCCTGTCTTATTTTAAGCGGGTTGTTTTTGCTTGGGACAATTTTTATTTATGTGCGAACTACGAAAGATTCCTCGACTTCGCTCGGGACAAGCGAGATTACGAACTACGAAAATAATATAGAAACTAAGAAACTAGGAAATTTAGAAACTAGTGTAGTGGTTGAAAGGGATTCCTCGACTACATCCTCATTTCATTCGGATTTCGCTCGGAATGACACAGTGAATCTCGCCGTTCCCTTCACCTCCCAAGCCCCGGAAAAAAATTGGGAACAGCCCTGGCAAGATGCCTGTGAAGAAGCGGCCGTTTTAATGCTTGACGCTTATTATAAAAACTATAATCTAAGTCCATTATTTTCTCGTGACGAAATTTTGAAAATGGTGGAGTGGGAAGAAGCGCAGGGGTGGGGGAATAGTATTGAGATGGAGAAAGTGAAACAAATGGCGGAGGAGTATCTAAAATTGGCGCAACCCCTCCCTTCCCCTCCCCTTCCCGAGATGAAACTCGGGACAAGTTCCGGGGAGGGTAGGGTGGGGTTAAAAATTATTGAAAATCCTATTATAGATGATATTAAAAAATTTATTACTGCAGGCAAGCCAGTCTTGGTTTTAGCCCATGGCAAGGATTTGCCTAATCCGTATTTTCGCGGTGATGGGCCAGAATATCATGCTTTAATCATCCGCGGTTATACTGATGAGAAATTTATAACCAATGACCCTGGCACCCAATGGGGAGAAAATTTTGCCTATTATTATCAGGATTTATTATTTGCCATTCATGATTGGAACGATGGGAACGTGAAAGAGGGCAGGCGGGTAGTGTTGGTTGTTGAGGATTAGGAAGTTTAATGGTAAAATAAGGCGACTATGGTTGATTTTCAAAAAGATTTAAATTTGGAACAGCAGCGGGTCGTTTTTGAAGGAAACGGCCCGTGTTTAGTCTTGGCCGGAGCCGGGAGCGGCAAAACGCGCACCATTACTTATCGCGTGGCCTATTTATTAGAGCAAGGTGTCTGTCCAGAAAATATTTTATTGGTGACATTTACCAATAAAGCGGCCAAAGAAATGATTGAGAGAGTAGAAAAACTGTTGCCAAAATTCCCCCCTGTCTGCCGACAGGCAGGCTACCCTCCCTTTATTAAAGGGGGGGAAAATGGAACCTCGGCAACTCCCCCCGAGCCCCTTCCCACCGCCTTGAGGCGGGGTCCCGCTGTGGCGGTGATTGGTAAGAGGGGGATAATATTGCCTTGGTCGGGTACTTTTCATCATATTGCCTACAAAATTCTTTGTCAGTATGCCTATCTATTGGGTTATAAAAATAATTCAGCCCAGCACCAAACGAGTGGAGCGAGTTCTGGTGCTGGATTTACAATTTTAGACAGCCAAGACAGTTTGGATTTACTTAAGCTCTGTTTAAAACAGGAGGGGATTGATCGGAAAGAGAAACGTTTTCCTTCACCCAAAGTCTTGCAAGCAATCATCTCCTATGCGCGCAATGCTGAAACTACTATTGAAGATACTTTGGATTTACTGCACCCCAATTTTCTAGCCATTGGTGATGTTATCAAACGCATTGCCGAGGATTATCAAAAAAGAAAACTTGAGGCCAATGTCATGGATTTTGATGATTTGCTAGTCAATCTCTACTTACTTTTAGTTAAGTCACCTAAAATTAAAGATAAATTTAGCCAGCAATTTAAGTATATTCTTGTTGACGAATATCAAGATACTAACAAAATTCAAGCTTCAATTATAGATTTATTAGCTTCAAAACATCAAAACTTGTTAGTAGTCGGGGATGATGCCCAAAGCATCTATTCATTTCGTGCGGCAGATATCCAAAATATTTTAGCTTTTGAAAAAAAATATAAAAATGCTAAAATTTTTAAATTGGAAACAAATTATCGCTCCACTCCAGATATTTTAAATTTGGCCAATAATATTATTGCTAATAATTTAAATCAGTACAAAAAAAATCTTTCTTCTTTGCAAGAAAAGTTTATTAAACCTGAAGTCCATCCCTTTGCTGATAATTTGGAAGAAGCCCAGTTTATAACCGACCGTGTTTTAGAACTGCGTGATGAAGGTGTGGCTATGAATAAGATGTCTGTGCTTTTTCGCGCCGCTTATCACTCTCAAGCTTTAGAAATGGAATTGACTAAGCGGGATATTCCCTATGACTATCGCGGTGGTTTGCGTTTTTTTGAACGTGCTCATATCAAAGATGTTTTGTCATATTTAAAAATTGTAAATAATTTGGCTGACGCAATGGCTTGGAGCCGGGTGCTGAATATGCAAGTGGGGATTGGCCCAGTCAGTGCTGAAAGGATTATCATGGAAGTTAGAGATTTGGACAATATTGAAGACCTCGCTAATTTAGGTTCGCATTTATCAGCTCGCGGTCAAATGGGTTGGAATGATTTTTTGCAGATTTATGAAAAATTAATTTCCCTCCCCCTACAAGGGGGAGGTGAGGAGGGGGTTTTGGAACGGACAGACCACACCCCTGCCTTGCCGGCAGGCAGGCTGCCCTCCACTCATAGGAGAGGGAAGCCGAGTGATTTAATTGCGGAGATTTTGGATTCAAAATACGTAGAATATTTGGAAAACGAATATCCAGATTATCGAGAACGTTTGCAAGATTTAGAGCAATTGGCTTTGTATGCCGAACGCCAGCCGGATTTAAATCAGTTTTTAGCTGAAGCTAGTTTGCACGAGAGTTACAATGCTAAAAAAGTTCAAGATAATGAATATAATAAAGAGGAAATGTTGATTTTATCTACTATCCATCAAGCCAAGGGTTTGGAATGGGACGCCGTCTTTGTCATAAACTTGGCCCAAGGTCAATTTCCCATTGAACGGGTGAGGAGTAGCCATGAAATAGAAGAAGAACGCCGTTTGTTTTATGTGGCAGTCACCCGGGCTAAAAAATATTTACATCTTACCTATCCACTCATGGGCGGTTTTGGCGGATATTTACAAGGTCCGTCTATGTTTTTGGATGAGATTGATAAAAAATTAATTGATTTGAATACTATAGGCGGAGGTACAGTATTTTCTGATCCGTCGGATGATGAAGATGATGTTGAATATGTCAGAGAAGAGGGGACGAGTTTTTTAAAAGAGATTGACAAACTTTGATTTTTAATATATAATGAGGCCACTTTTAAATAATATTTAAATATATGGATTTTAAACAAGAAAAGACCTTTGTAATGATAAAGCCCGACGGAGTTAAGAAGGGATTAATTGGAGAAGTAATTAGTCGTTTTGAACAGCGTGATTTGAAAGTCGTGGCTTTGGAAATGTTCCAACCCAACCATGAGCAGATTGACAACCATTATCCCAAAGATGAGACCTGGATTCGCCGTCTAGGCCAGAAGACGCTTACCACTTATGAAAAATATGACGTTGAGGCGAAAAAAGAGTTAGGCACGGACAGTGATTTGGAAATCGGCAAAATGGTGCGTGGCTGGCTGGTTGATTATATGATCTCGGCTCCGTTAATCCGGCTGGTTGTGGAAGGCGTGCATGCGGTTGACATGGTGCGTAAAATTTGTGGTAATACTTTGCCTTATTTGGCGGACATGGGCACCATCCGCGGGGATTATTCCAATGACTCTCCGGCCATTGCTAACGCTGAAAAGCGAGCCGTGATGAACATTGTTCACGCCTCGGAAACTGCTGAAGAAGCCAAGCACGAGATTGAGCACTGGTTCGGCGGAAGAGAATATGTGATTCATGAGTATAAGAGGTTTGGCGAATAATAAATTATTTGAATATAATAGGAATAATTATCTGTGTTTTTTTAAATTTTACTTTTATCATGTTTATGGTATAAGTAATAAATCAGGTAACATGTTTTTAACTTCTGACTTTTAATTTTAATTAAAATCAGAGTGAAAAGAGCTGTGTGTTTGACACAATTGTTTTCACTCTGATTTTATAAGTTGAGAGTGAGGGGTGGGGTTCTAAAACAAGAAGGGGTGGTCAATGCCAAAAAATGTAAGAAAGTTGTGGAAGTTGAGATTGTCTTTAAATGATTTATTGAAAAATTACAGACGGAGTAGTTTTCCTAGTGATTTTAGCCGGTTGCAGGGAAAGTTGGGAAATACTGTCTGTATGCTTTCAAGTATTGCAGGTGATGTCCCTATAGAGGAAGGGGCAAAGATGATGAGATATCTGTTTGAATATTGCCAAGGGTTAGAGGTTTCTGATTTTGTTGATTGTAAGTTGGTTAAAGGGACCAACGAGCATGGTCCGGGCATTAAGGTCATAATCCAGAGTCCTAGCGGTAAAAAAATGGCCAACGTTCTACGCAAGAAAGGATTGCCAGCAAGAAGGCAGTCTATAACAGTCCATCTACCTTTGATCAAAAGCGATTGAATAATAAGGGGGAAAAGGAGGTGAATATGTTACCTACCCCCATTTGCTTATTTTACTAAAGTAAGCAAATGGGGTCTTGACAGATGTTTTTTAAAATTATATAATAGAGATGATCCTGATAGCCGGACAGGACAGATTATATCCGTCATTAGTTCGTTTTAGGGAGACTTAGATTGCTATAGTTCGTGGACTGTAGTTGCGGTCACCCACCTGATTTTCAGGGGTATGAACAAGTTTTGTCCAGTGCTAAAGGATCATAAATTATCCCGATTCATCGGGATTTTTTATATTGACAAATCTGTTTTTATGGTATAATATATCTGCCACAAGGGGCGGTTAGCTCAGTTGGTTAGAGCGCTACGTTGACATCGTAGAGGTCACTGGTTCAATTCCAGTATCGCCCACAGAAACTTGAAATTTATCTGAGTTTACTATATAATGCTTACGTTATTTTACGAGCGCGCGTAGCTCAGCTGGTTAGAGCGCAACACTGATAATGTTGAGGTCCCTGGTTCGATTCCAGGCGCGCGCACATGAAAGGATACATTTATTTATTA
>CAZRZS010000002.1:0-4950 GCA_964604685.1 uncultured Gammaproteobacteria bacterium | reverse complement strand
CCGATAAAATCGGGAAGGTCCCTGGTTCTCCCGAGAATCGGGAAGGCGCGCGCACCAAGACCGTCTAAAGGAGACGGTTTTTGATTTGCTTTCTGGCAAAATTTAGTATATAATTAATTTACAAACTGTGTATAACTATGGAAAAAACTAAGAAAAAAAAATCTGAGGTTTCTTCGGTTAAAAAAGAAGCCGAGGAAGATTTAGAAATAGTCGGAGAAATGGAGCGAGGCCTTTTATACCGGGCAGGTTTGTTTTTTTTAGAATTGGTTAAAATTGCTATTCTATCAGGCATTACAATTGGCGTAGTGCGTTACTTTCTCTTTAAACCTTTTTATGTCAAAGGCCAATCCATGGAGCCGAGTTTTTATGAAAAAGACTATTTAATTATTGACGAGATTACTTATCGTTTTCGCGAACCAGCCCGTGGTGAAGTAGTTGTTTTTCAGTCGCCGACTACTGACAAGGATTATTATCTTAAACGCATTGTCGGTTTGCCAAATGAACGCGTTAAAGTAGAGAATAATAAAGTAATTGTATATAATTTAGAAAATCCTCAGGGTATTGTAGTGGAAGAGTTATATTTAGAAGAAATTACTCCTGGTTCAATTATGCAGTCTTTGGGCTCGGATCAATATTTTGTCATGGGCGATAATCGTGATGCCAGTTATGACTCACGTCGCTTTGGGCCAATTGATAAAGAAAATATTGTTGGCCGGGCTTGGTTTCGCGGTTGGCCTTTTACCCGTATTAGTAAATTTAATACTCCTGATTATAATTTATAATTTTTATGAAAAAGACAACTAAAAAGCCAGCCGTTAAAAAGAAAGCAGCACTTGCTAAGAAAAAAGTGGTAGCTAAAAAGTCGGTTAAAAAAGAAGTTATTAAAGACAGCCAGATTAATGTGCGTGTTTCACATGGCAAAACTCCCAATTTATTACGGGGCATGAAAGATCTTTTGCCTAAAGATGAAAAATATTGGAAAAAAATTCATCAAGTGGCTGATAACGTTAGCACGGCCTATGGCTTTCAATATTTTGACACTCCCATAGTTGAAGAAGCCGCTTTGTTTATTCGCTCCATTGGTCGGGGGACAGATATAGTTGATAAGGAAATGTATGTTTTTGAAGATAAGGATGGCAGTAAGGTGGCTTTAAGACCAGAACAAACAGCTGGGGCAATTCGTGCCTACATTGGCCATGGCATGCATTCATACCCACAACCGGTCAAACTTTGGTACTATGGGCCAATGTTTCGCCATGATCGTCCTCAAGCCGGACGTTATCGTCAATTTTACCAATTTGGCTGTGAGACTTTAGGTGTGCGTGATGCAGTGGTTGACGCGGAATTAATTGCCACAGCTTATCACTTTTTGTTAGATTTAGGTGTAAAAAATAATGTTTATATCAATAGTCTTGGCACGCCTGAAGATCGTGAGAACTATATTATTGAATTAGTTGGTTATTTGCGCACCAAGCGTAGTTATTTATGTGAGGATTGTAAAAAGCGGATTAGTAAAAATCCTTTACGCGTGTTGGATTGTAAAAATGAAGATTGCGGGCAAATAATTGAAAAAGCCCCGCAGATTATTGACTGGTTAAGTGAAAATTCCAAAGCATATTTTACAAAAGTTTTAGAATATTTAGATGCTGTTGAGGTGCCTTATGTTTTACAATCAACACTGGTGCGCGGTTTAGATTATTATACAGACACAGTTTTTGAATTTTATGAAGATGGTGAAGAACAGGCTGCGCAAAATGCTTTGGGCGGCGGCGGGCGCTATGATTTGTTGATTGAGCAACTTGGCGGCAAGGAAACCCCAGGGGCCGGTTTTTCTATTGGTTTGGAACGAGTTTTGTCAGTTTTGCGCAGACAAGATGAAGCAGATAAATTGACTTGGCAGGAGACTAAACCGAAATTTTTCTTTGCCCAACTGGGTGAACAAGCGCGGATGCAGTCTTTAAGAATCATTGAAGACCTACGCCAAAAAGATATTATTGTGTATCACAGTCTTGGCAAGACAGCTCTGAAAGCGCAGATGGAATTAGCGGATAAATATAAAGTGTTATATAGTTTGATTCTTGGCCAAAAAGAGGTTCAAGATGGAACTATTATTATTCGGGATATGGATTCCGGCATTCAAGAAATTATTGATCAAAAGAAACTAAAAAATGCTTTAGATAAAAAACTTGGAAAAGTTTGACTTTAAGCTAAATTTAGTGTATTATTTAATTAATTATTAATTTTCACGGGGAGGTGAATATTGTGTCAGAGGTAAAACGAAAAAAAGGCGAATCATTCGATGCTTTTATACGCCGTGTAAAGCGCCGTTGGCAGCAATCTGGTAAATTGCTTCAAGCCAAAAAAGTTAAGTTTCGTGAAGAAAAAAAGAGCAAGAATGTACAAAAGAAACAAAAAGTCCAGCACTTACAAAATGTTTCTAAAATTGAATACTTGAGAAAGATTGGCCGTTTACCAGAAGAGGAAGAAAAATTTAAAAGAAGATAAATATGAGCTTGAAAGATATTGTTATTCAAGATCAAATCCAGGCCATGAAGAATAGAGAGACAGCCAAGCTGTCAATTTTGCGTATGTTATCAGCCGCGATTAAAAATGAAGAAATTGCACAAGGTGGGGAATTGTCAGAAGAAATTGTCCAGATAATCATATCGCGCCAAATTAAACAGTTGACAGAGGCCAGCAAAGATTTTGTGAGAGGAGGCCGCCAAGACTTGGCGGTCCAGGCTCAAGGTGAGATTGATATTTTGCAAACCTATTTGCCAGAACAGATGAATGATGAAGAATTGAAAGCAGTAGTAAAGAAAGTTCTAATAGATAATGATTTGACTGAAGCCGGCCAAATGGGGCGGGCTATGGGATTAGTGATGAAAGAAATCAAGGGAAAAGCTGACGGCAACAAAGTGAAACAGTTGGTAAATGAGTTGTTGACAGTTTAAAAACAAAGTTATTAATTTTTGATCTAAGGTTTCATGCTACCTTGGATTCGCAAATTAAATTTAAGAAAAATTGCCATAATCCTAATTGGTTTGTTTGTGGTAGTTTTTTTATTTTCAGTTTTTAATTCAGTTCAAGCTCAAGGCAATCAAGATATTTTAGGTATCAGTCCGGTGGATAAAACCATAGGTTTAGGCAATGCCGACATTCGTTTAATAATTGCTAAAATTATTAGAGCATTTTTAGGTTTATTGGGGATTATTGCTGTTTCAATTATAATTTATGCAGGTTATTTGATTATGACTTCGGGCGGAGAGGAAGAAAAGATTACTAAAGGTAAAAAGACTTTAATTAATGCTGTGGTTGGTTTAATAATTATTTTAATGGCTTTTGCTATTGTCCAGTTTGTCATAAATGCTTTGGCTAGAGCCACTGGCTTGACTAGCCGGCCGGGTATTTCTGGCTTAGAAATACAAAATTTTGCTGGCAGTGGCGGCTTGGGAAAGGTTATACAAGATCATTATCCAGAACGTAATCAAATTAATGTAGCGCGTAATACTAAAATAGCCATTACTTTTGCTGAGGCCATTGATCCGTCCACTCTGATTGCTAATACCAATGGTACCTGTTGGCCAGCTGATTCTAATGACAATAAGCCAGTACTTTGTGATGATAAAAATACAGAGCCGTATTATGGTGATTGTTTAGATGACGATGATTTTTCCTGGGAAGATCATTGTGATCATTTATTAGTTGATAATTTAAGTATTTATCAATCCACTACAACTGATTATAGTGAGTTGGAGTCAGAATTTAAAGAAAATAATTTTGTTGAGGCTGCGGCTATGGTAGTGTATGACAGAGTTAAGAGTGAAAGAGACTGTAATGAATGTGATGAAGATGAGTTCTGTGCTGTGAGCACGAATAAGTGTACAAAATATAATGCTTATACTTTTGTTTTCAAGCCTTTTGCTTCTAAAACTTCTAATTTGCCTATTCCTGATCCAGTTTATTTAGGTAGCGGTGAAATTCCTGTGGCCTATACTGTTCGCGTGACCAATAAAATTAATAAAAAAGGCTCGGATATTAGTATTTTTGAAAATCAGTTAGTGAAATATTATTATTGGGAATTTGAAACAGGTACAGAATTGGATTTTTCACCACCTTATGTTAAAGCGGTCAGGCCTAAAGAGAGTAGTACAGTGTATCGTAATAATATTACCCAAGTTTATTTTAATGAAGCCATGGATCCGACTGTAACTCAGGGTTATTTAAGTATTGATACTAGAGATAACACACATTTATTTTTTGACACCAGCGTAACTGGCACTTGGCAATTAACTAATGGATATACAGTCAGCGAATTTTTACCAGATTATCCTTGCGGGACAAATAGTTGTGGAGAAACCAAGTATTGTATGCCAGTGCCTGGCTGTGATGAATATGACATTAGTTGCACTTCAACTTATGGTGGTTTAGTGCGCGCAGGCATACCACTAAATGATAGTAGTTTTGAAGCCGAGCCTTTTAGCGGTGTTATGGATATGGCTGGCAATGCTTTAGATAATGGAGAAAATAACAAGCCTGATGACAGTGTAGACACGAGGCCAGATATTCCAACCAAAAATAATCATCTTGAGGTTTTGGATGAAGATTGGGATAAATTTTATTTTAGTGAACAGTCAAAAATAGACAATTACTGGTGGAATTATGTTATGAAGAATGATGTTGATAAAGATGTACCCTATATAGAAGAAATTACGCCAGCTATTGATGCTGAAGGCGTGGAAGGAAATGCCCATTTGTTAATAAAGTTTAGTAAAGTCATGCGGCTTAATAGCTTTGATACTAAAAATGTATTATTAGAAGAATTTCCTGGTCCAGGCATAAGTGGTTTAGATGATTCTATGGGATGGATTTTACGTTTTGCTCTACTTGAAGAAGAATACGGGGACAAGGGAGATAAGACTGAATTAGAAATAAAAACAACTCATGAAT
>CAZRZS010000001.1:0-55222 GCA_964604685.1 uncultured Gammaproteobacteria bacterium | reverse complement strand
TTTCCACGGTAACTTTCTTGCGCCATCCCTTTGAGAGCTTTTATCAAAGTAAGAGCTTTGAAAGAGAAAAATTGTTATCTACAAAAAATCTCATCTGGTGATGAGATTTTTTGTCTTTGGAGTTTTTTGCTATAATAATTTTTTCTTTCTCATAATTAAGATTATTAAAACAATAACTGTTACCAATCCCAAAAACATCATCCAGACCCAGAAGGGATTTTCAGCATGGGGCAGGCCTTCTATGTTCATACCATAAATGCCAGATAGCAGAGTCAGAGGTAACAAGGATACAGAGATTATGGTTAGAGCAGAAATTACTTTGTTAGTGCGGTGAGCCATTAGAGATTCAACAGTAACATGTAGACCATCAATAGTGTCTTTGAAGGTGTCGGTAATTGACCATAGTTTGCTTAGGTAGTCGTTAACGTCATCAAAATACGGGGTTAAGGATTCATCCAAAAAAGGCCGGCGAATATGAGATAAATTGGCTACTAGATAGCGCTGTGGATCTATGATTCGGCGCATGTGTAGGACATTGCGACGATGAATGGCTAATTCTTTGACTGTATGTAAATCTTGGTCGCCAGCATAAATATGACCTTCTAGGTTATAGATTTGTTTGCCTATATTATCTAAAATAGGCTGGCCATTTTTGAAGAGGCTTTCAATCAGATGATAAAGCAGGTAACCAGAACCACTAGTCATCCAATTGGCTTTGACATTTTTATTGCGCAGACAGCGATAAAACATGTCTTTCATTTCTTTATTTTTACCATAGGAAACTGTAATTAGATAATCGCTACCTACAAACACGCCAATTTCATGGTTAGAAACAGTTTTGTGATTGGACTGCCAGTGGGGAAAGTGAAAGATTAAAAAAAGATAATTTTTGTAGACATCAATTTTTGGTGTTTGTTTGCCGCCTTGCAAATCTTCATAGTCCAAGTGATGAAATTTGTAATTGTCTTTTAAAAATTTCAAAGCTGCTTCATCAAGCCCATCAATATTAATCCAAGTGAGGTTTTTTTCTTTTAAGGTTTTAATAGCCATACTAAGGTGATTAAAAATATATAATTAGTTTTCAGCTGGTATATAAGCAGTCAAAGAGACATAGTCAGTGCCTGAATCTTGAGGATCATCTTTAATAAAGACCACGCCATCAATATTTTCTTCAAATGAGGCAAAAGAAAATTGTTTGACTTGTTCACTATTAACACTTTGGATTAGTTCATAGTCATATTTCTTCAATTCAGTAGCAAAGTATTGGGATATAAAATTAGGTTCAGCTGTCAGGAAAGTCCATTCAATCTGAACAATGTCTCTTTGATCAGAAATTGGTTCTTTCATTAAGCGGACAAAGTCACTCCAGCTAGCTGTACGGGAAATAGTCTTAATGCCATTTTCATCAATCTTTTTTTCTGGCATAATGGTGTTATCCAGCATCAGGATGACAGGGGAGAGGATAAGCTTGGGTACATAGGCAGCAATTTCTATCCCCAGGCTTTTTTTCTTGCCAGAGATGAAAGAAATTTTAGCAATATCATCTTCACCATAAATGGGTATAGAAACGGGTAGATTATCTGGCAAGGCCTTCAATTCTTTAGTCCGCGGACCTGCTATAAATTTTAAGAGCAGTAAAGAGATTAAGATAAAGATGACAATACAACCACAGCCAGTAAAACAGGTGCGTTTGAAACAGGAGTGTTTTTTACTCAGTTCTTGGATTGGTGGTTCTTTGATTTCTATGTGGTCTATGTTTCTTCTCATATAGCGTCTCACATATTATATCAGATTTTAGAAGCTTTGAGTAGTTTTAGGCAAGACTTATGAAATGTGATATAATTTACAAGACTATGCAACTTACTTTTGCCGGCGCTGCCCAGGAAGTTACTGGCTCTTGTTTTCTGTTAGAGACTGAGACAAACAAGATTTTGATAGATTGTGGCATGTTCCAGGGCAGTAATTTTAATGAAGGTAAAAACCATGATGATTTTCCTTTCAATCCTAAAGAGATTGGCGTGCTTTTGGTTACCCATGCCCATCTTGACCATATTGGCCGTATTCCTAAGCTGATTAAAGAAGGTTTTAGCGGCAAGATATATATGACCAAGGCAACTTGTGAATTTGCCCGTTTAATTTGGGCGGATGCTTGGCATATTATGAAAGAAAATAATCGACGATATAAGACGCCAATTTTGTTTGATGAATCAGATATTGTTTTAGCCACAGACCAGTGTACAGGTATTGATTATCATGAAGTTATTGAAGTTTTGCCAGGCGTGCAAGCCGTGTGGAAAGATGCAGGCCATATTTATGGTTCGGCTTTTATTGAACTTTCACTTGAAGATAAAAAAATTGTTTTTTCTGGCGACATTGGCAATGAAGGGGTGCCAATTTTGAAAGACACAAAGAAATTGAGTAAAGATATTGATATTTTATTATGTGAATCAACTTATGGCGATCGTATTCATGAAGACATTGATACGCGGCGGTCAGTGATTTTAAATTTAATTAAAAAAGGCGTAGCCAAAGGCGGTACGATTATGGTGCCAGCTTTTTCTTTGGAACGCACCCAGGAATTACTCTATGAACTAAATTTATTATCTGAACATGATGAGACTCTGCCTAAAATTCCTGTTTTTTTAGATAGTCCTTTAGCCATTGATGCCACTAAGGTGTATAAGAAATATCCAGAGTATTATGATGTTGAAGCCATGAAATTACATCTAACTGGTGATGACTTTTTGGATTTTCCCGGCTTGGAACAGACATATAATAAAGAAGAATCAAAAAAAATAAATAATATTCCTGGTGCTAAGATAGTCATCGCTGGTGCGGGGATGATGAATGGAGGACGGATTGTTCATCATTTGTTTCATCATTTATCAGATTCAGCTTCCACCTTACTAATTGTTGGTTACCAAGCTCAAGGTACTTTAGGTCGTAGATTGTATAAAGGCGCTAAAGAAGTAAAAATTTTTGGCAAGAGTGTGAAAGTTAAGGCCACAGTTAAAGCTATTGGCGCTCTATCTGCACATGGGGATCAGACTAAATTACTTAAGTGGATTGGCAGTGGTGGGGGAGCGCCCAAACAAATTTTTTGTGTACACGGTGAAAAACATGCCACCACATCCTTAGCAAGCTGTATAAAAGAGAAATATAAGGTGAAGGTGAAGATGCCAAAATTAAATCAGATAGTGAAAATTTAATATTATTTTAAAACAAAAAGAGCCATAAATAGGCTCTTTTTTATGTTTTTATTAATTGAATTGCTGGTATTTATCTGTGGATAACTATGGTTGTAAATGGTTGCGTAGTAAATCAAAGTGGTATATAATGGTTACAAGTGGGGAAAAATGGGGAAAATGCCTGTCTCTCTATTTTCCAAAGATTTATGTTTATAGGTGAATATAACCACAATTTAGATGATAAGGGCCGGTTAGCTGTACCAAAGAAGTTTCGGTCTGATCTGGCAAAAGGTGCAGTTGTAACTAGAGGCTTAGACAACTGTCTGTTTTTGTATACCAAAAAAGAGTGGGAAAAGCTGGCTGAAAAATTAGCCGCTTTGCCATTTGCACAAGCTAATACTCGAGCCTTTGCCCGTTTAATGCTAGCCGGCGCCATGGGTGTGCAAGTTGACAAACAAGGTCGAGTAATGCTGCCTGATTACTTACGCATTTACGCAGGTTTAAAAAAGAATGTGATAGTTGCTGGTCTTTACAGTCGCTTAGAACTTTGGGACAAGATTAAATGGAATAATTACAAAAACAAGACTGAAAGAGAAAGTAACAAGATTGCCGAGCAAATGGCTGATCTCGGTGTTTGAAATTTGGACTTCAATCATGGAGGAGTCCAAACTCTGAACTCTGAACTCTGCATTATGAGACATATACCCGTCTTACACAATGAAGTTATTGAATCCTTACAATTAACACCTGGAAAGAACGTGGTGGATTGTACACTAGGAGATGGCGGTCATGCTGAAGCGATTTTGCAACAAACGCAACCTGATGGCAAATTACTTGGTATTGATAATGATCCTGAAGCGATTTTACGCGCTAAACAATATTTGTATGAGTTTGATAGCCGTGTGATTTTTGCCAGGGATAATTTTCAGAATTTAAACAAAATTGTTAGTGAAAAGAAATTTACACCAGTTGGGGGAGTTTTGCTTGATCTAGGCTGGTCTAGTCAGCAATTTGAGGGTCGGGGTCGAGGTTTTAGTTTTTCCAAAGCTGAAGAACCTTTGGACATGCGTTATGATATCAAACAGGGTATTACGGCGGCAGATATTATCAATTATCGCAATAAGGAAGAATTAATTAAGATTTTTAAACGATACGGCGAAGAAAAGTTAAGTAAAAAAATTGCAAGTGCAATTCTGGAGAAAAGAGCTGTTAAAGAATTTACTAAAGTAGGGGAGTTGGTTGATATCATTTTGCAAGTCTATGGCAGTCGGGGAAATCTAAGTAAGATTCACCCGGCGACTAGAGTATTTCAAGCTTTGAGGATTGCAGTAAATGATGAGTTGGAAGTTTTGCAAAAAGTTTTACCTCAGGCAGTGGAAATTCTTGAACCAGGTGGACGTCTCGTTGTCATTAGCTTTCATTCTTTGGAAGATCGGATTGTCAAACATTTTTTTAAAAAAATTAAAAACATAGAGATTATTGCTAAAAAACCAATTACAGCTTCTGAAGAGGAGTTAAAAGATAACCCTCGGGCCCGTTCGGCTAAGTTGCGAGTAATACAAAAATAAAAATAAATATATGACGCAATATTGTTTCAAACAAAAGACTTTACGTGAGAAAAAATTAGCTCTGCAAAAGTGGCTTTTGGGTACGACTTGCCGGGTTTTATTGATTGTTTTGATTGCCATCTTTGGTATTATGTATTTATTGCAAACTAGTTCGGTTTCAACTAAAGGTTATGAAATATCTGATCTGGAAAATCAGATTCGACTGTTAGAAGAAGCCAGCCAAAAAATAGAATTTGAAATTGCTACTCAGCAGTCTATGAAGAATATTCAACAGCGCTTACAAGACACAGAATTGGTTGTCGCTAATGATGTTGAATATATTACTTTAATGGGTTCAGCCGTGGCTTTGAAGTAATTCGCAGTGCAAATAACCTAACTCCCTTATGGGAGTTTTTTTATTTTTATGGTATAATTTAAATATATGTGGATTCTCGTTTTACAAAGGATGTTTTTGGAGTTTATTCTTGATTTGGTATATTTTCCGCTTTGGTGGTATAGCGGCGGTGTTAAGTATGCCTTAATTTGGTGTTGGCATTTATTACAAAATGGCAATCTGTATTTAGCCCCAGGCTTGTGGTTAAAAAATATGTTTGTACCTATGTACGGGCAGACGGATTTACAAGGCCGGCTGATGAGTATTTTTATGCGTTTTGTGAATGTGATCGGCCGTGGTTTTGCCTTATTAATCTGGTTGATTATAATTTTAGCCATATTTTTGTTATGGCTAGTTTTTCCAGTTTTTATCGTTTATATGCTTTTGCAGTCATTATTATTGGTTAAATAATTATGCTTTTTTCTAAAAATCTTCCATTAAACATTATTGCATGCAACACTTGTGGAGGCTCAGGCTATCTTAAATTTAGAAAATGTGGCGAGTGTAAAGGCATGGGTATGGGCCGGATAGTGCGGAACAAGTTTTTGTACTGGGGTGAACCCTTAACTCGTTATCATATCCAAGTGCGCAAGGGCAGGCGAATTTTGGAAAAATTTAGAATTATTGGCGCTTTGGTTTTTGGCTTAGGTTTTTTGGGTTTGTTTTTATGGAATCTTTGGCATTTGAATCTTTGGCTTAATTTATTTACAATTAATTTTTGGCAGGGCAATGGTCTGACTTTATTCTTCTGGTTAGCCGTGATTGCCTTTGCTTATCTTTTCTATCGCCTTATTACTACCCAAGAGGTGCAAGAAATTGTTGAAATACGGGGTTACAAAGAAAAAACAGTTAGTGAATTAGATTCTGTTCAAGTAATGGTAACCTGGTTAGAAGCCATTAAAATTCCTCGTCGCAAAAGAAAGGATATTGCAGATGTTTTTACAGCAGAAGCCCGTCAAGTTTTAGAGCAAGCATATTTTTTGGCTGATAAGTTTGAAAGTGAAGAAGTTACACCTTTTCATGTTTTCTATGCTCTATTGGCTTCTTCCCGTGTCAGTACGGTTTTTTTACGCTTAGGTATTTCTGTACAAAGCCTGCAAGGATATTTGACTAAATTTTTTATTAAATCTAAAGACAAAAAATTGTCATGTCTATCTACAAATCTGCAACAAATATTATTTCATGCTTATGAAGTGGCCTATGAAAAGCGCCAGGAATATGTTAATGTGACGGAAATTTTAGTAGCCACAGTGCGCCAATCAGAAAAAATCCAGGAAGTTCTCTATGATTTGAAAGTGGATAAAGACAAGTTATCCAATGTGATTGAGTGGCTACGGATTCGCGAACATTTACGCAAACAATATCAAAGTTTTCGCAAAGTCGCTCGTCGTCGTAGTAAATATGGTTTAGATCGAGCTATGACAGCCGTGGCCACACCATTTTTGAATAGTTTTAGCGAAGATTTAACTATGGCTGCTAAATATGGTTATCTGACACCAAGTGTAGCTCGAGATGAAGAAATTCAAGAGATTTTTCGCATTATTGAAGGAGGTCGCCAAAGTGTTGTACTTGTTGGCCAGCATGGTGTAGGAAAAATGGCTATTATTGAAGGTATAGCCCAGAAAATGATTGAAGATGAGGTGCCGGAGCGTTTGCAGGATAAACGTTTAGTGCAATTATCTACTTCTGCTTTGGTGGCTGGTACTTCGGCTAGTGGCGCTCAAGAGCGTTTAATTAAGATTATGAATGAAGTCGGGCGAGCTAAAAATATTATTTTGTTTATTAAAAACATTGATGATCTAGTTGGGGTGACTGATAGTGGTGGTGAAGGCGTAGATGTTTCGGAAACCATTGCTGAATATTTGGGTCCAGGTAAGTTTTTAACTTTTGCTACGGCAACTACAAATAATTTTAATCAGCGGATTGTGAATAGCCAGCTTGGGACAGTTCTGGCAAGAGTGGATATCAAAGAAATGGTGGAAAATCAAGCCATCCAAGTTTTGGAATCCAAAGCCGGCATAGTTGAATACAAGCATAATGTTTTCTTTTCCTATGATGCTATTGCCCAGTGCGTAAAATTATCTGAGAAATTTTTACATGATCAACAATTACCAGAAAGCGCTATCAGCATCATGTCTGAAGTGGCTAGTTTTGTGAGGAATAACAAGGGGGAGAATCAATTAGTTACAGCCGAAGATGTGGGCATTATTATTAGTCAGAAGACAGGCGTGCCTACAACTAGCATTACTGAAGATGAATCTGATAAATTGGTGCGTTTAGAAGAAGTTATGCATGAACGTCTGATTGGCCAGGATGAAGCTGTTTCCATTGTAGCTAATGCTCTGCGCCGAGCTCGAGTGGAAATTCGTTCAGATAAAAAACCCATTGCCAACTTTTTATTTTTAGGCCCCACTGGAGTAGGTAAAACCGAATTGGCCAAAACCATTGCCGAAGTCTACTTTGGTGGTGAAAACAGGATGATCCGCATTGATATGAGTGAATTTCAGGATAAGTCTAGTGTTTATCGCTTGTTGGGCCAGCCTGGCCAGCAAGGCAGTGGCTTGCTGACTGAAGCGGTGCGGCAACGGCCATTTTCTTTAATTTTATTAGATGAATTAGAAAAGGCTGACCCTGATGTTTTAAATATTTTTTTACAAGTCTTTGATGATGGTCGTCTGACTGATAGTACTGGTCGAGTAATTGATTTTACCAATGCTATTATTATTGCCACTTCCAATGCTGGCACCACATTTGTACAGGAACAATTAATCCAAGGCATTTCTTTGGAAAGCATTCGCCAACAGCTAATACGTTCTGAATTGAAGAAATATTACAGGCCAGAATTTTTGAATCGTTTTGATGGTATTGTTGTCTTTAAGCCTTTGGAACGCCATGAAATTAAATTAATTGCTGGCTTGATGTTGAAGCGAGTAACCCGTGATTTGGAAAAGCGTGGTGTAGGTTTCCGAGCTGAAGAGGTTGGTTTGGAGTTTTTAGCCAAGACTGGCTTTGATCCTGAGTTTGGTGCTCGACCGATGAGGAGAGCTATACAAGATCAGGTGGAGAACAAACTGGCAGAATTGATTTTAGCTGGTAAATTACAAAGACGAGATGTAGTAGTATTAGGAGAAGGGGGTAAACTTAGTATTGAAAGAGCCTAGTATGTATTTTGGCTATTTTTTCCTGACTTTTCTTATTTCTCTTTTTTTAACACCAGCGGTGCGTAATCTTATGCGCCGTTTTAATATTGTTGATTTACCTCGCACTGAAGCTAGAAAAATCCATAAGCAAAAAATACCTCTAGGTGGAGGATTGGCTATTTTTGCTAGTTTCTTTTTAGTTGTTTTATTAGTAATACCCAAAATGGGGGATAGTGTCGAGATTAAATATTTGTGGGCTTTGTTTCTCGGTGGTTTGGTTTTAATGTTAGGAGGTATTTTGGATGATAAATATAATCTCCGGCCTAAACAACAGATTATTTTTCCCCTTATTACTGCTTTGTTGATTATTGTTTTTGGTATTGGTCCTGAAGTTATTACTAATTCTCTAGGTGGTGTTTTTAATTTTAACAGATTTGTTTTAGGTGATTGGTTATGGTTGGCGGATTTCATGGTTTTTGTCTGGATCATGGTTATGATGTTTACCACCAAGCTTTTGGACGGCTTAGATGGCTTAACCGCAGGTATTGTTTTTATTGGCACTATTATGATTGCCTTTTTAAGTTTGCAAGCTAAATGGTGCCAGCCGGATTTGGCTTTGCTGGCTTTGATTTTTGCCGGTGCTTGTTTGGGTTTTTTAATATGGAATTTTTATCCGGCCAAGATATTTCTTGGCGAGGGTGGGGCCTTATTTCTTGGTTTTATGCTGGGCAGTTTAGCCATTATTTCCGGTGGTAAGATTGCCACGACTTTGTTGGTCATGGGTGTGCCAGTTATGGATATGATTCGGGTAATTATCCGTCGTTGGCAAAAAAAACAGCCTTTTTATATTGGTGATTCCGAACATCTGCATTTTCGCTTATTACAGTCAGGTTTAAGTCAGCGGCAAGCAGTTTTGTTATTGTATTCCTTAGCTTTTTTATTTGGCGTAACGACTTTATTTTTGCAAAGTTCAGAAAAGCTAATTGCTTTGGCTTTTTTGTTTGTTTTAATGTTGCTACTTGGCATTTGGTTTATGCATAAAGCTAATAGTAAAGTATGAAAGAACAAAAATTAAAAACTTGGCACATAATATTATTAATAATTATAGCTTTAACTTATTTGGGTTTAAAATTATGGCAATTGCATTGGCCAGAAGCGATTGTAGAGCTAAAAGGCCAGAAACTACAGGTTTTAGTGGCTAAAATACCCCAGCACCAATACAAAGGGTTGGGGGGCAGAGAAAGTTTGGCAGAATATGATGGCATGTTATTTATTTACCCTGAAAAAAAGAAGCTTGGTATTGTTATGCGGGATATGGAATTTCCCATTGATATTGTTTGGCTAGATAGTGGTGTGGTGATTGACTTAGTAACTAATGTTCCTCTGGAAGAAGATATACCAGAAGCACAATTAACCCGCTATTATCCTCGTAAAGAAGTTAACTTAGTTTTGGAACTGCCAGCTGGCTGGGTAGAGAAACATGATGTAGCAATTGGTGATAGGTTAATCCTTGTGGAGGACTAAACTTGACTAATTTAAGAGATTTTGGTAGAATGTAGTCCAGTTTCCCATTTATTACTAATTACATATAAATTATGTTTGCAGTTATTGAAACCGGTGGTAAGCAATATCTTATTAAAACCGGTGATAGTTTGAAAATAGAGAAATTGCTAGCTGAAACTGGTAAAGACATTGTTTTTGACAAAGTTTTGCTTTTGGCTAGTGAAGATGGCAAGGATGTTAAAATTGGCACACCATATTTAGATGGTGTCAGTATTGCCGCCACTGTTGAAGAACAAGGCCGTAGCAAGAAGTTGCGCGTGGTTAAATTCAAACGCAAAGTTAGGTACAAACGAGTGCATGGTCATCGTCAGCATTTTACCAAAGTGAAAGTGAAAAAAGTTTAAGCAAAAAATCCCTGTAAAGGGATTTTTTAGTCCATGATTATTCACTTACTAAAAATCAATACTCACGGAAGGACACACGAAGGATGATGAGTTTTATGTCTTTTTTAATTACTCGTGCGATTTTTTAAGGCACTACTTAAGGTAATTTCATCGGCATATTGCAAATTACTACCCATAGGCAAGCCCCTGGCCAAACGCGTTATTTTTATTTTCGGATTATTCTTTTTAATTTTCTGCGCCAGATACATCATGGTGTTTTCACCAGCTAAGTCCGGATTTAGAGCCAAGATTATTTCCTTAGCAGTTTTTGTTCTGTCCAGTAGTTCTTTTATTTTTAATTCACTACTATTATCAATATCACTAGCTAAACTGCCACGGAGAATATGGTAGACACCTTGGTATTCACCTGTCTTCTCTATGGTTTGTACATCTTGTGCTTCAGCTACCACGCAGATAGTCTGCCGATCGCGGGTTTTGTCAGCACAAATAGTACAGGTTACGCTGTCAGTAAAATCCCAGCAGGTTTCACAGCTTTTTACATTGTCAATCAGACTTTTCAGAGCCAGAGTTATTTCTGCCGCATCCTTTTTGCCGGATTTAAGCAAATAAAAAACAAAGCGTTCAGCTGTACGTTCGCCCACACTTGGTAATTTAGCAAAAGCTGTAATTAGTTGTTGGACGGATTTAGAATACATAAGTTTATCATGCTGAATTTAGGATAAGCCAGGTATATTAGGTAGACCGCCCATTTCTTTCATTTTCATGGTCATGATGCGTTGCATTTTTTTTAAGGCATCATCATGAGCATCTTTAATAGCGGTTTGGAGTTTATTTTTTTTGTCTATGGACATAAGAGTGTCAGCAATTTCCAGGGCAGTAATTTTAAGATTGCCATCCATGGTTAGGACTACTTGATCAGATTCTTTACGCACAGTGATGGATTCTTCGGCTAGTTTGCTTTGCAGGTTTTTTGCTTGGCCGCGTAAATCTTTGTATTGTTTTAATTTGTTAAACATAATATATAATTAAAATTTAGGGATTTCAGGTTCAGTTGGGGCTGATTTGTGAGCGGAAGCGAGTGTCTGTCTAGCTGGCGGTGAATATTGTGTATCTAGATTGCGGAAACTGGCATGTTGTTCTTCAAAAAAGACTTTGACTTGTCCAGTAGGACCATTTCTATGCTTGGCAATATGGATTTCCGCTACATTTCGTTCATCTGGGGAAATATCTTCTAGGCGATAGCTGCGGTCGGCAGCTTTGCGGTAGATAAACATAACCACGTCGGCATCCTGTTCAATAGAACCAGATTCACGTAAGTGGGATAATTTAGGAATAGCTGGTTTGCTTTGTTCGACTGCTCGGGAAAGTTGGGATAGAGCTAAGACAGGAACATTTAATTCGCGGGCAATGCCTTTTAAATTACGACTAATTTCGGCGACTTCTTGCACGCGGTTGTCAGAATTGCGATTATGATGAGATTCCATTAATTGCAGGTAGTCAATGATCAACAAGCCCAAACCATGCTCAGCTTGCAGGCGTCGAGCCTTAGTGCGGATCTGCATGACATTATTGCCTGGCGAATCATCAATATATATAGGTGCTTCGGAGAGAACACCCATGGCATGGCCAATACGGGGAAAGTCATTGCTATCCGGCCGGTCAGAGAGATTACCAGTGCGCATTTTCCACAAATCAACTTTAGCTTCAGAACAAAGCAGGCGATCAACTAATTGTTCTTTACTCATTTCTAAAGAAAATAAACCGACTGGTACTTTTTCTTTAACGCCAACGTGACGGGCAATATCTAAGGCTAAAGAAGTTTTACCAACTGAAGGGCGGGCAGCTAGGATAATTAAATCTGATTTTTGCAAGCCTGCTAAAATATTATCCAATTTATGGAAACCCGTTGGCAGACCGCGCAGTTTGCCCTTTTCTTTATGCAGTTCATCAATGCGTTCAAAGGCATCATTTAAGACAGTACGTAGAGGTGTAAAACTTTGTTTAAGATATTTTTGTGTGACGCTATAGAGTTGTTGTTGGGCTTCGTCTAAAATACCTTCAACTTCTTCAGCCTCTTCTTTATAGCCTAGGCGAGTAATTTCACTGGCTGCTTTTAATAATTTGCGCAAAGTAGCTTTGCGGCGGATAATCTTGGCATACTGTTCAATATGCGAAGCCGTGGGTACGGTATTGGATAGGTTTACTAAATAGCTGTGACCACCAATTTTTTCCAACTTGTCTTTTTCTTCTAAACGATTACCTAGAGTTAAAATATCAATGGGTTCATTTTTGTTATATAATTCAGTGATGATTTCAAAGATTGTAGTATGGGCATTTTTATAAAAATCATCGGCATCAATTATATCGGCAATTTTAAACATGGCGTCTTTGTCAAGTAAAATCGAGCCAAGTAGGGACATTTCAGCTTCGAGATTTTGTGGTGGAATTTTTTCAAGTTCTGTAATATCTGGCATAGTATTAATATCTTAGCTCATTTAACTTTTTTCTTCAACCGTGATTTTGGCGCTACTTGTGGGTGGACTGTTGATACAGGGTTAAAAATTGTGATTTTGTCCATTTTTAGTTATAATACAGGCAATATATGAAGGTAGTTTATATCAACAATCTGTATGCTCCCTATGCTGTGGGCGGAGCCGAGAAAATAATAGAAGCAAATGCTGAAGAAATAGTCAGGGCTGGTGATGAAGCCATAGTCATAACTTGGCGGCCTTGGCAAGGCTGGTGGTCTTGGCATCCTCAAAAAGGCATAGAAAATGGTATTATTATCTATCGTTATTGGGTACCAAATATTTTTTCATACAAGAATCTTAGCCAACATAATTTTTTTTGGAAGATATTGTGGCACAAATTGGATATCTGGAACTGGTGGAGCGCTCGGATTGTTAAAAAAATTTTACAACAGGAAAATCCTGATAAAGTAGAAACTCATAATCTTATGGGTATAGGTTTTATGATTCCTAAATTGATTCAGAAATTAGGCTACAAACATGTGCACGTGTTGCATGATGTACAATTAGTGGAGCCAAGTGGAGTTTTAGCTTGGGATCACGAGAAAGACAATTTAATCCAAAAAATATATTCTTGGCTAATGAAGAAAAAATTCGGTCAGCCAGATATGGTAGTAACTCATTCGCAGTTTTTGTATAATTTTTATGGAGACAGAAGTTTTTTTACAAATTCAGAATGGCAAGTGAATATTTATCAGGTCACAACGCAATTAAAATTTTTATCAGCTATGCCTAAATTTCTTTTTGTCGGTTCGCTGGTAAAACACAAGGGTATAGAATTATTATTAAAGGCCTGGAATAAGCTTGAAGAAGTTAATAATGAATTACATATTGTTGGCAATGGCATCTTGTCTAATCAAGTTGAAGAGTGGGGAAAAGGCAAGGAGAAAGTGTTTGTCCATGGGCGATTAGAAGGCAATGAATTAACAAAAATATATAACGAATGTGAGATTTTAATTTTTCCTTCAATTTGTTTAGAGAATAAGCCTGTGGCTATTATTGAAGCCTTAGAATATGGCTTGCATGTAATTGCGGCAGATACCGGCGGTGTACATGAATTTGTCCGTGAAAAAGAAAACGCTTGGCTGTTTAAGCCAGGAGATGTGGAGGAGTTGACTAAGAAGATTAAAAGATTTATCTAAAAACTATTCATACACCTCCCGATGCGAATCGGGACCCCGCCTCGGGGCGGGACTCTTTTTAATCCTTTAAGATATATTCAAAAAACCACACTCTCCCACCGTTCAACTCCCATCATTCATCTGCTTCTAATTTAGCTTTGTCCCGTATTTCAGCTGCTGGGGCCCAGTAGTTAGTATGGACAAAATAAGCTTTTTTAACATTGGCAAAGTGCATGGCTTGCTCCATCCATTCTCGTTTAGGTTCTTCATAAACCATTTTGCGAAAGTATTGGTAAAGTGGTCCACCCGTAGGGATAGAATAAAAATATTGTTCTCCTCGGACTGTCTTTAAATAACCATCAAAACCAAATTCACGTAGAGCTGTCGCTGAAACCAGCTGGTTAGTTAAGACGATGTAATCCTTTTTGTTTTGATTATGTTGAGAAATAAAGCGCACAGTGATAATATCAGCGGCTCGTACGTTCCAACCAGTGTGAAAAGATACGGGATCGCGGGTTGGATAAGTAAAATACCATGAAGTTAATAAGAGTAAAGAAAATAATAGACTGGCCAGTAGTTGTTTGCCTGGATGTTTGCGGATTATGAGAAATAGTTCTCGTAGAGCGATGATAAAGAATGGTAGAAGTAGGACTAGTAGCATTTCCATTAGGCGGTAGCTGAAAGCTCTTTGTTCATAGGAAATCACGTCAGAAAAATTGATGGTAGTTGCTAGCCAAAAAGCTGATAGACCAAGACCCAGAGCACTGGCAAGGTAAAAATATGTTTGCTGTTCTTTGTATTTTCTTATGGCTAAAACAATTCCTAAAATGATGGTAATTATTACCAAAGGCTTGATTAAATCACGATAAATGTATAAAGTTTGCCAGAGAACCGTACCTTTATCTAACCAAATCCAGTGAGGGCGGGTAAAAATTAATAAGAAATCACCTAAATGAGTAAAAGGATTTTTTAAACTGAGTTTTTCTTCTAGGCGTAGGGAATTTAGATAAAATGTCAGTGGGAGGATAGCGGAAATAATTAGGCCATAGAAAATATATATATAATATTTTAATTTTAATTTAAATAGAATTGAACCTAGATAGATTGATAGTAAAGGCAGGCCAATAAAAGGATGAATAGTACAAGCGGCTAGGGATAATAAAATACCAAAGAAGCGAGTCTGCTGATTACCATGTTTATTTTCATACCAAATCCAGAAAAAGATTATTAGACTAAATAAGAGGGCGAGATTATTTGGCGTGGTTACGGTAAAAAAGCTGAGTGGTAGCAGTGGTATTAGAGCTAAAGCTGGAGACAATTTAATATCATCTTTAGTCCGAGCTAGGGTAAAATAACTAATCAGGGGAATAAAGATGCCAGCGGCTAAAGGTACTAGGATTTTATCTAGCCAGTGAATTGGCAAGTGAGTTAGAGAATGACCAGCAATCACTAGCATATATTGGCCAATATAATATGGATGTTTAGGCAAGATAAAACCATGTTGAAGAATCCAGTTTTCTGTGGCTTGGTGAATAAAGGGATCAAAACCAAAACCAAGTTTGAAAATAATTAAAGCCACGGTTAAAATTAGCGTGCTGTGAATCATCAGTAATAGTAAATTAGTACGGGGATGCTTGGATTTTTGCAAAACCCATAATAGTATCAGGGTGACAAAAGTGAATAAAATAAAAAACCTTGGCCCTATAATTGTCCAAGGAGAAATCAAGGTATCAGTAAATTGGCGGGTGTACAAAATTAGAAAGAGTAGACCATCACCTAATAAAATTATTAGAGCTAGTAATTTTGTGGCTAGATATGATTTGGTGTAGATATAGCCTTTTAAATTCATGTGGGTATCAATATCAGCAAAAATATCTTTTTCATGTCTAGGCTGTAGGCCAATCAATATAGGGATTAAGGTTAAAACAACAGTCACTATTTCCATATTAATTTCATAAAACCAATAGATTCCAGAAAGGATGATGGCAAACAAGGCAATTATGCCTAAAAAGCCAAAAATAATTTTCCAAAAACGTTCTTCCTTGGGTAAAAAAAATTGACCGAGGTTAAAACTGAAGAAAAGGAGGTATAAAAGTAAAAAAATTATACTCCAATGACTAGATTCTATATTCCAAATGGTCAGCCAGGCTAGTATTGTCGAGATGCCCCCAAGGATGATATACTTACCACTAAATAAGAGTAGCTTCATAATATGACTATTGTAACAGATTTATGAATAGAATCCAATATTTTGTAACTCATCATCCAGATTTGTTTACTTATTTAGTAGCTGAAAAAAAACATCCTCATGACCATTTTATGGAGAGGACGTTTTTAAGATTTTTTCCCCAAGAGATAACACCTAATCGAGTTACGGCTTTTCGGGTAGTAACCACGCCCATTGTTTTTTTGTTAATTCTTTTTGGCTATTATAAAATTGGGGTATTGGCTTTTATAATCGTGGCTTTTACTGACATCATTGATGGCTCCATGGCCAGGACAAGGAACCAAATTACTAAATTTGGTATGATGTTTGATCCTCTGGCGGATAAGTTTTTGATTGGTTCCATGGTCTTATTATTGGTTTTTAAATATTTTAATTTTTGGTTAGGACTAGCTATTTTAGGACTTGAAATCGCTTTTATTGCTAGCGCCTATGTGGCTAAGGTAAAATTTAAAACTGTGAAAATGGCTAATTTATGGGGTAAATTAAAAATGATATTGCAGGTTTTGGCTGTGTTTGTAACCCTTTTAGCCTTGTTATTTGAATTCCCATATTTATTAACTATTGCTGCTTGGTTGTTTGGTTTGGCCATTGGCTTTGCGGTGATTAGTTTGTTTGCCAATGGGATATAAAAAAGGTCTTTTAAAAAAGGAATACCCGTGAGTTCAATCACGGGTAATTAGGTAGGTTCACGCTGCTTCAGCTTGCCGAGCAAGCTTTGGCGCGCGAAGGGGATGGCGATGACTAGGCAGGTGGTACCTACGTAGACACTCCACCCAGAGAATGAAGGAAGTGCGAGAATCAGGCCACCTATGCCAATCATCTCTAAGGCAAATTTCAGTTTACCTGAACCTTTGGCTCTCAAGTCAAGTAGCCCACTACTACTGTTTTTTGTATTGTAGTAGTAGTCAGCGACCCGAATGATACCAAGGCGCACTTCGTATTGTAACAGAATTAAAGCTGAAGCAAGGAGCAGGATGGTAATATGGAGAGGTTGTTCGTAGTTCCCTAAAGAAAGCACTACAATTTTACCCACTCCATAGTAGAATTTGTCGCAGAAAGCGTCCAAGAACGCCCCGAGATCTGGATTATCTTTGTAACCCGCTTTCCGATGGACAGTTGCGACAAGACCATCCACGAAATCAAGAATCCCGCCAATGACATACAGAGTGAAGCCCATGTTCACATATCCCATTTGTAGAAGTATACTAATAGGGATAATGAGAACAGTACGGAAGATAGTAATCACATTGGCTGTGATGAACAGCACACGGCCATCCTCTATCATCCGCTCTGGCAACACCTTAATCATCAAAGGCTGGGTCAGCCACTGTGGGAAGTATCTCGGGAATATCCATGGTATGGCAGGTGCGAACACCTTACGTAACCATTGATATCCCATGAAGAAAACCCCCACGACAAACTCAGCAGTTCTATCCATGTTGGTTTTCTCCTAAAGAATTATACCCACTGGAACCAATACAAGAGTTTTATCATTTTTTATTTTATTAGTCAAGTTATGTATCTAGCAAAACAATTAAATAAAATATTTCTACTTACCGTAGTTTTGTTTTTATTATATTTTAACCTGGTTTCTTGGCAACAAGGATGGTTAGGTTGGATTTTGTTTATTATCTATTTAGTCTTAGTAGGGGACTGGTGGAAACAGATTTTACGTAAAGTTTTTGGCATGAATGGCAGGACTTGGATGATTAGAGTTTTTGCTTGGTTCACGAGTTTTCTTTTATTAGGTCTATTTAGTTCAATTTTTGTCGTTTTTAATAAATTAACTTTGGGATTAATTTGGTGGGTGTATTTATTAGTTGCTTTGTTCGCTTTAGTTATTTTTACCTTTTTAAATAGGCGGAGCTATAAAAGAGAAGTGGAAGTTTGGACTCAAGAGGTAAAAGAAAAAATTTTATTTAAAAAAACTATCCTACTGCCTGGCTTGTATATAATTTTATGGCTAGGCGGTTTTTATTTATTACTTATCTCAAAGAGTGAAGCTATTTTACAATCACCTTGGCAAACAATTTCTGAATACTATTTACCCATCTTTTTTGTTTTGACTTTGCTTAGCGGCATTTTGTTGTTTATGAGGTATAAGATAAAATTAATTTTGTTTATTTTCATTTTACAATCAATCCTCTTACACTTGTATTTACCCCTCACTCATGTACAACCCTGGGGCGGGGATGTCTGGCGTCATTTAGCTATTGAAAATCAACTAGAACAGGGACAACAGATTTTACCAGTCTTAGTTGGTTCTGAAGCTGAATGGCAGGAAATAGCCAACATAGATTTGCCTAAAGTTTTTTTCGCTCCGCAAAAATATGCTTATAGCCAGCTTTGGGGGACAAGTGTGCTGCTATCCCAGACTTTGCAAGCGGATTTGATTACAGTCAATAAGTGGCTAATACCAATTTTATGGTCATTGGTCATGCCTTTTATTCTTTTTCGTATTGGCTGGCTATTATTTAACTCTCGGCGTCGTGGCTTATGTCTGTCCTGGTTGTCATTTTTAGTTTTTCCCTTTCAAGCTTTAGGTAGTTTGACTTTGCCAGTAAGTTTAGGTTATTTGACTTTCTTTTTTGTCTTTATGCTGTGGTTGCAATATTTGCGCGATAATCATCAAGTTCAGAAGCGGCTAGTGGCATTATTTAGCTTTTTAATGTTATTTGGCTACTCGCTTCATTTTATTTTAATCTGGCTAATAATTTTATTTAGTTACATTTTAAAGAAAATTAATCATCGTGGTGTTGGTGTTGGCATATTATTTGCCAGTATTTTTATTTTGCCTCTAATAGAATTAATCAGTAAAATTAGTTATTGGCCAGAAAAATTAAATTTTTTAGATAATTTTTATCAATTTATTGGTCAGTTTACTGGCTGGTTTTATGCTAGTTTAATTAGACCACATGATATATTACCCGGCAATATATTTTTCAATCACACTCCAGACTATGCCTTTATTAGTAATATTTTTACCATTTGGCGTTGGTATATTATTCCTCTGATGATTATTTTCATCTTTTTAGCTAAATTTTCAATTTGGAAAATCTTTTGGCAAAAGGAAAATCACGGCTGGGGAATTTTGGTTTGGTTAGTTAGTCTAGTCTATGGCGGCTATTTTATTAGCTGGTATATTTTAGCCGGCGATCGCCTGCTGACCAGGCGCCTAGATTTATTATTAGTCTTTCTTTGGCTGGTTTTTATAATTTATGCTTTGCAGTCTCTTTTAGTTAAATTAAAAACTAATAAGATTTTTATTAAAATTATAGTTTTGCTGGTTATATTTGTTTTGTCATGGTTTGGAACTCTAACCTATGCTTCAGGACCAGACATGAGAGTGGTGAGTAATGATGAATATAAAGTTGCAGAATTGATTGGTAATAACCATGGTGGTTGTGTTTTGGCCGATACCTGGACATTGTTGGCTCTAGAAGGCATAACAGCTAAAGATATTGTTGGTGGTGGTTTTCCCATAGATTATCAATTTGGCCAGCCAGAACGAGTTGAGTTATGGCAACAGTTTATTAAACAGCCCAGTCTAGAGTTGTTGAATCAAGCTAGAAAATTGACTGGTGCAAAGGCCTGTTGGATAGTTTTGGACAGAGCTTTAACTACTGAAGTTCAGATTGATGAGATTATGGGTGTTGAAGCTCAAAAAGTTGAAAATTTACTAATTTGGCACCCTGACTTGAAAAAGGTGGTAAAATAAGGTAAGCTAACATAGCTTTATGTATAAACATATGCAAGACTGCATTTTTTGTAAAATTATTAAAGGTGAAATACCAAACTATAGAGTCTATGAAGACAACAAAGTTTTAGCTTTTTTAGATATTAACCCTCATGCCAAAGGCCATACTGTTGTTATTCCTAAAGTCCATGCCGAAACTTTGTTGGATTTGAATGAAGAATTAATTGGTCCCTTATTTAAGGGTGTAAAAATCGTGCAAGAAAAATTAGACCAGGTTTTGCAACCAGAGGGGTATAATCTAGGTATTAATCATGGCGAAATGGCCGGACAAGCTATTCCTCATTTACATATTCACATCCTACCTCGTTATTTAGGTGATGGCGGTGGTAATATTCATTCAATTGTCAATAACCCTGGAAGTAAATCAGTCGAGGAGTTATTCAAACTTTTTAAATAATATGTCAAAACATGCTAAAAAGATATCTGAAGAAATAATTCATCAAAATCCTTGGTGGCAATACAAGCATGATGTTTTTGAAAATAGTCATGGTTTGAAAGGTGAATATTATTATGGAGAAACTAAAGCTGGCATGGCTATTGTAGTACCAGTTTTGTCTGATGATTGCATAGTTTTAGTTTTGCAGTATCGTTATCTGGATGATAAACAGAGTATTGAATTTCCTGCTGGTGGTATTGGTGAAGACAATTCTCCTTTAGAGGCGGCGAAACGGGAATTGTTTGAAGAAACTGGCTGTATAGCTGATGATTATGTTAAATTAGGTGAATTTCAGGCTAGTAATGGCATATTGAGAGATAAATCTCATGTTTTTTTAGCTCAGGTAGTGAAACAAAAAGAAGCCCAGCTTGATGAAACTGAAGAATTGGAAGTAATTTATCGTCGTCCGGATGAAATTGATGAAATGATTCGCAAAAATGAAATTTGGGATGGCCAAACTATGGCTGCTTGGGCTTTGGTACATCATCTTTTTTTACATAAAAATTAATTAGATTTATATGCCGCGTTTTACTGAACAAAATGATCATCCAGTAGTTTCAGCCATAAATGTGATTATTAATGAGACGGGTCAAGTACTGTTGGGCAGAAGGAGTATTGAACCAGACAATGGCAAGTGGGGACTAATTGGTGGGCGGATGGAGATGTTTGATAACAATGTGGAAATGGCAGCTTTGCGTGAATTAAAAGAAGAAACTGGTTTTACTGCTAAACTGATAAATTTAGTTACTGTTATTGGTGATCCATATATTGACCCGCCAGCTGATCCAAGATTTTATGTCGTACAGATAGTTTTTGAAACAGTTTTAGTGGCTGATGAATTTAAGGTGACAGATGAGATTGATGAGATTAGATGGTTTGAAATTGACGAGGCCATTAAAAAGATTAGAGCCTTTGACCATCAAACCATCTTAAAAATATATAAAGAAAAGAAATTAGCCGGCAAATTAATTCCTCTTGAAAGAACTCATTTTACTGATTATTACGGCAAAGATTTCAACTTTATCCGCCATGACTATGTCCATTTTGTCGTCAAATCTTTGATTTTAAATGAGAATAACGAGATTTTATTGGGTAGACGAATACAAAAACCAGAAGTTGGTTATTGGGATTTGCCAGGTGGGCATATGACTTGGATTGAAGAAGTGCATGCCTGCCTGAAACGCGAGTTGAGAGAAGAATTGGGAGTAGGGGCAGAGGTGGAAGAACTCTTTCATATCTACTCCGATCGTGGCCAGTCAGAACGTTTTCATCGGGTAGTGGCACTATATTTTGTTAAAATAGACTCACAAAATTTTCTCAAAAATATTGAAATGGACGAATTTAAGTATTTTTCTCTTGATAATTTACCAGCAGATATTGCTTACCATTATGATGGAGCCTTAATTGATTTAAAAAAATATTTAGCTAGTAAAAATAAAATATGAAATTACTTATTTGTGGTGGGGCGGGCTTTATTGGTTCTAATTTTGTTCGTTATATTTTAAATAAGTATCCTGATTATCAGATAGTTAATTACGACAAACTTACCTATGCTGGTAATTTGGACAATTTGCGTGATGTTGAGGATAATCCACATTACAAGTTTGTGCAGGGTGATATCATTGATTTGGACAAATTGAATCAAGTTATCAAGGAAAATAAAATTGATCATGTCATAAACTTTGCGGCGGAAACCCATGTTGATCGTTCAATTCATGGTGGTTGCAAGGATTTTGTTTTAACTAATATGTTGGGCGTGCAGATGCTTTTGGATGCCGTGCGCTTAAATGACGTAGAGAAGTTCGTCAATGTCTCTACTGATGAAGTTTACGGCGCGTTGGCTCTTGAGGAAGAGAAAAAATTTATTGAGAGTACGCCGATTTGGCCTAATATGCCTTATGCGGCTGCCAAGGCCGGTGGTGATTTGATGTGCAATGCATATTTTGTCACGCATAAGGTGCCGGTGGTGGTAACTCATTGTTCTAATAATTATGGGCCATACCAATTTCCTGAAAAAATTATTCCTTTTTTTGTTTTTAGACTGCTGAAAGGTGAAAAAGTGCCGGTCTATGGCGATGGTTTAAATATTCGTGATTGGATCCATGTGCTTGATCACGCCAAAGCTTTGGATCTCATGTTACACAAAGGTAACCCAGGTGAGATATATAATGTGGGGGCAGACAATGAACGCAGTAATTTAGATTTGACTAAAATGATTTTACAGGTTATGGGAAAAGGTGAAGAGATGATTGAGTATGTGACTGATAGGCCTGGGCATGATCGTAGATATGCCATTGATGCCACTAAAATTAAAAAACTAGGCTTGGCGCTTGATTACCCTAAAGAGAAATTTAACCAAGGTTTGATGGAGACAATTAAGTGGTACCAGACCAATACCGTTTGGGTGGAAAAATTATTTAAGAAAAAAGATGAGATGAATAAATTTCAGGACAATTTACAGCGTTCTGATAAACAAATGCAGTCAGCTACTTAAAATTAATTTATGTCTATATGTCTAAAGGATACAAACAATTTGAACTCAAAAAAATAGACACACCGCGCTTTGCCATGAGCCCAGTGGAGCTAAAAGAGTTTATAGACTTCCTAGTGAAACGTATATATTTTATCACTGAGCCCAAAGAAGCTACGGGCGCGCATTGTCATAAAGTGGAGGAGGAGTTTTTTATTATGGTCCAGGGTAGTTGTACGGCAGTGATTGACCAGGGTCAGGGACTAGAAGAAATTGTTTTGACTGCGCCCATGGCTGCTCTCTATGTTCCAACATACGTTTGGCATCAATTTAAAGATTTTTCCGCTGACGCAATTTTATTGGCTTTGAGTTCAACCAATTACAATCCTGACCGCTCCGACTATATTGAAGATTATGCCTTGTTTCAAGAGACTTTGAAAAATTTATGAGGATAATTATTTTAGGCGCTAGAGGTAGATTAGGTTTAGCTCTTAGCAAGGAGTTTAGTCCAGGCAATGAAGTCATAGCTTGGGACAGTGTAGATTTGGACATAACAGCAGAGACACAGGTTAAAGAAAAATTATTGGCTCTGCATCCCGAGGTTGTGATTAACGCTGCTGCCTATAATGCCGTGGATAAAATTGAGGAAAATGAAGTTGATTATGTATTGGCTGAAAAAGTTAATGGTCAAGCTTTGAAATATTTAGCCCAAGTCTGCAATGAATTGGATAGTATTTTAGTTCACTATTCTTCGGAATATGTTTTTGCTGGTGATAACAAAGAAGGCTATGTAGAAGCAGCGGAAACTTCTCCAGTAAATAAATATGGTGAAACTAAATTATTGGGTGAAAAAATGGTGCAAGTTGAGGCTAAAAAATATTATTTAATTCGTTTGTCACGTTTGTTTGGGCCAATGGAGCAAAGTGCAATGAGTAAAAAAAGTTTTGTGGGTATAATGCTTGATTTGGTAGAAAAAAAAGGTAAAACTGAACTTGATTTGGTAGCCGAAGGTATGAGCTGTCCAACTTATAGTTTAGATTTGGCAAAATTAACTAACCAGCTTCTGATTGGAAAACAATCCTTTGGTATTTACCATGGTGCCAATAGTGGCAGTTGTAATTGGTATGAATTTGCTCAGGAGATCTTTAAGATAAAAGGTTTAGAGGTAAAATGTAATCCAGTATCAGCTGAAAATTTTTCCTATCCAGCCAAACGGCCTAAGTATGCCGAACTGATAAATACCAAGTTATCTAAGCAGAGAATTTGGCAGGAGGCTTTAGCAGAGTATTTGTTAATATCATAATTTAATAGTTAAACTAGCAGTCTGATAGGGCTGTTTTTGCTTTTATTCTCGTTTTTTGCTAAGATACTAAAGTAGTATTTACAACATTTAACTATGGCCAAGCCAATTTTAGACGATTTAGTTGCTATTAAGAAGCTGGATTCTCAAGATATGTTAGCTAGTTTGCAGTTGCTTAGCAATCAAATCCGGCAGATATGTCAACAAGTTAAAGCTGTCAAACTGCCAATTAGTTACAAAAAAATAGACAAGGTGCTGATTTTGGGCATGGGTGGTTCAGCTCTTTGTGCTCATGTAGTTAAAACTTTGTTTAGTAAAGAATTAAAAGTACCTGTTGAGATAGTTGGTGATTATCATTTGCCTGGCTATGTTAATAATAAGACTTTGGTGATTGCTTCTAGTTATTCAGGTACAACTGAGGAAGTCTTGAGTAGCGCTAGAGAAGCCAAACAAAAAAAAACAAAACTTTTGGTGATTGCTTCGGGTAATAAGTTAGTGGCTTGGGCAAAAGCGCAGTCAGTGCCAGCTTTGATATTTAGTACAGAAAATAATCCTTGTAGGCAGCCACGGATGGGTTTGGGCTATATGATTGTTGGTCATCTATTATTGTGGGCTAAAACTGGAATACTAAAATTTTCTCAATCACAAATTAAAGCCATGATTAAAACTGCGGCTTTGTATGATACTAAGTTTGGAGTTTTAACTCTTAGTAAGGAAAATTTAGCTAAACAATTGGCCAAATTAACAAATAGAAGAAGTGTCTGGTATATTGGTTCAGAACATTTAGTTGGCAATACTCATGTGGCGGCTAATCAAATGAATGAAAATGGTAAACGCTTTGCTGGGTATTTCCTTATTCCAGAATTGAATCATCATTTACTTGAAGGCATTGATAATCCCAGTAGCAACCAGAGAAATTTATTGTTTGTATTATTAGAATCAAAACTCTATGACGAAAGAGTCCAGAAGAGATATAAAATAACTGAACAGATTTTACAGAAAAATAATATTTGTTATGATAAATATTTATGTCAAGAAAAAGATAAAGTTTTGCAAATGATTGAAGTTTTGGTTTTAAGCAGTTATGTTGGGTATTATGCAGCCTTGTTAAAGGGTATTGATCCTAATCTTATTCCTTACGTAAATTATTTTAAACAAAAAATGAAAAAATAATATTATTATTAATTAATTCATATGGGATTATTTGGTGGTAGCAAAGAACTAGGCAAGGTCATACATTACTTCGATAAAATCGGAGTTATAGTGGTGGCTTTGACTGGCAAAGTTAAGGTGGGTGATACAATTAAGGTGTCACGCGGCGAGGGTGAATTTGAGGAGACTATCAGATCAATGCAAATTGATCATGAAGAGGTTCAAAAGGCTAGTAAAGGTGCCGAAGTGGCCATTAAGGTGTCACAGCCAACCAAACCAGGTGCTCTAGTTTCTAAAGCCTAAACAAATTAAGGTTATGGATTTGTCAGTGATTACGGTCACGTGGAATTGTGATAAACATATAGCTGGACAGATCCGTTCAGTTATTTCTGGTTGTAGGCGTATTGCCTATGAACAAATTGTGGTTGACAATGCTTCCACTGATAAAACTTGCCAAGTGGTTGAGAATTTAGGTGTTAAATTAATTAGAAACCAGGCTAACAAGGGTTTTGGAACAGCCAATAATCAGGCTGCAGAACTTGCTCAGGGCAAGTTTTTCTTATTCCTCAATGCTGATATGAAAGTTGAAGAAGGCAGTCTGGATAAAATTGTTGATTGGTTGAATCAGCATAAAGATGTGGGGATTGTAAGTTGTAAATTGGTAGATGAGAGTAGTAAATTTAATGCTGAGGCCTCACCACGGCGCTTCCCTAAAGTCTGGGAGGATATATTGTTGATTTTAAAGATACCCCATATTTTTCCCAGTGTTTTAAATCATTATCATATGAAAGATTTTGACCCAGACAGAGAACAAGAAGTTGATTCAGTGCGCGGTTCATTTATGCTAATACGCCGGGAAATTATTGAAAAACTAGGTTGGGCTTTTGACCCTCGTTATTTTATTTGGTATGAAGATATAGATATCTGCCGTGAAGTTAAAAAAATGGGCTACAAAGTCATGTACACTCCTATTATTTCCTGTGTGGACCTAGTTGGCCAGAGTTTTAAAAAACGGGCTACCTACTGGAAACAAAAGAATTTTACTAGATCCATGCTAACATATTTTCAAAAATGGGAGCCGGGTTACAAGTGGATATGGATTGCTTTATTACGGCCAGTGGGATTAGGTTTAGCTTGGTTGAATGATATACTATATTAGTATGAAATTATCTGTGCATTTAGTAACTTGGAACGGAGCTAAATATATTCCATATTTATTTGAGTCTCTAAAAATGCAAACTTTAAAAGATTGGCAATTATATATTTTAGACAATGCTTCCAGTGATAATACAGTTGCAGAGATAGAGAAAGTGATTAAAGGTTTAGAAGTGGAATGTAAGTTAGAGGTGAATAAGGAAAATAAAGGTTTTGCTGGAGGACACAACCAGTTGAATGATGAATTAAGAATTAAGAATTATGAATGTGATTATATTTTATTGTTGAATCAAGATATGTATTTAGGAGAAGATTGTCTAGAAAAAATGGTGAAGTTTTTGGATAAAAATGAAGATGTGGCAGTAGTATCTCCTCGGTTGATGAAATGGGATTTTGCTAATAAACAGTTTACTAATCAAATTGATACTCTGGGTTTGAAAGTTTTGCGCAGTCGCCAGGTGATTGAAAAATATGCAGGGAAAAATTGGGAAGAAAAAAAGGCTAAGTTGGAATTATTCCACCGTACTAAAGGTGAGGCCATGGAAGTCTTTGGTGTTTCCGGTGCCTTACCAATGTATCGTCGTGTGGTTATAGATAAAGTAGGTCTATTTGACGAGACTTTTGGCTCATACAAAGAAGATGTTGATTTGGCCTATCGTTTACGTAGTGCTGGTTATAAGGCTTATGTTTTATTAGATACTGCAGCTTACCACGATCGTAGTGCCTTAGGTGTAGAGAAGAGGGGAGATAGGGCTGCTTTGCAGAATAAGAAAAACCAGTCTGCTTGGGTAAAGTATCAAAGTTATAAAAATCATTTAATGACCTTGTATAAAAATGAATATTGGCAGAATTTTCTACTTGATTTTATCTACATAAAATGGTATGAAGTAAAGAAGTTTTTCTGCTTTCTATTATTTGATAGGCAGGTTTTAAAAGGTTTGTGGGAGATTTGGCGCCTGCGACAAGAATTAAAAAAGAAGAGAAAAGAGAATTTTAAATTAAGAAAAATAACTTGGAGGGAGATGCGGCAGTGGTTTACTTAAAAAATTTATGAAAGACATTAATATTGTATTTCTAAATTATTTAATGAAAGATGACATTATCAGAGCTGTTGAGTTTTTGGTTGAGGATATAAAAGATTGCCCTTATGGTGTTCAAATTACAGTGGCAGATAATTCTGAAAATCGAGATACAATTAAAGATGAATTGGCGGCTAAGTTCCGGGATGTTAAATATGTAGATTGTCGTGGTAATGTTGGTTTTGGCAAGGGCAATACAGCGGGTTTTAAAGCCACGCCTGCCCGCTATTATTTCGCCTTGAATCGCGATACGATTATTCCATCACATTCTCGTGTGGTTGAACGAATTGTCAAATATATGGATAATCATCCCAAGATTGGTTGCATCGGTCCCAAACTATTAAATATGGATGGGACTTTGCAGTATTCCTGCTATCGTTTTGATTTGCCATCAATTTTAATTAAACCTCTTAAGCATATTCATTTTGATGAGAAATATAAATGGGTGAAGAAACATGCGGATAAGTTGGAGATGAAAGATTTTGAGCATAAGCAAACTCAACCAGTTGATTGGGTATTGGGTGCCGCTTTGGTTGTACGTCAAGAAGTTGTAGATGAAATTGGCTGGTTTGATGAGAGATATTTTATGTATTTGGAAGATTGTGATTGGTGTCATCAGATGTGGGAAAAAGGCTGGCCAGTATATTATCTCCATGATATAGAAATTAGGCATGTTCATGCCCGTGAGTCGGCTAAGGTTCCAGGGATTATAAAAGCTTTATTCAAAAACAAACTCACTCGCATTCATTTATACAGTTGGTTAAAATATATGTGGAAGTGGCGAGGCAATCATAAATATTACAAATATTGATATGGAAAATTATCCTAAAATTGCTATTATTTATTTGTCCTTTCACTGTGAACCATATATGGAAGATGTGGTCTCAGCTTTGCGTAAATTAAGTTATCCTAAAGATAGGTTAGAGTTTGTGATTGTGGACAACCCTCATCCTGAATATGGCCATTCCATTAGATTTATTGAAGAAACAATGATGCCCTTATCTGGCAATGAGATACCCCATGTTACGTTATTACCCCAAAAAGAAAATTTAGGTTTTGCCGGTGGTAATAATGAAGGGATAAAGTGGGCATTACAAAATGGTTTTGACTATGTATTTTTTCACAATAATGATGGTTTTATGGCAGCTAATAGTTTGGAACCATTGGTAGAGGTAATGGAAGCAGACAAAACTATTGGAGTGGCTCAATCATTGATGTTGATGCATCCGGAAACAGACTTAGTCAACAGTACTGGTAATTCGTTTCAATATTTAGGTTTTGGTTTTTGTAGTGAGTACAGGTATAAGTTCCGTGATTTAGATTTGCCAGCCATAAAAGACATTGGCTATGCTAGCGGAGCAGCTTTGTTAATGCGGATAGATTTATTAAAACAGTATGGCCTCTGGGATGAAGATTTCTTTTTGTATCATGAAGATTTAGAATATAGCTTTAGATTAAAAATTGCAGGATTTAAATCAGTACTGATTAAAGATTCCATTTTTTATCATAAGTATCAATTTAGCCGTAGTATTCAGAAGTTCTATTGGATGGAGCGCAATCGCTATGGAGTGATGTTGATGTTTTTTCGTTGGCCCACTTTGCTATTGCTCCTACCCATAGGTTTGGGTTTAGAGTTGGGTCTGTGGTTATTTGCCCTCAAAGGTGGTTGGTTTAAAGAACGAGTAAAAGTATATAAGTATTGGCTACAGAAAAATTCTTGGCAATTGTGGTTAAAAAAAAGGCAATATATCCAGAAAATTAGAAAAATTAGAGATAGAGACTTGCTAAAAATGGCAGTTTCTGGTATATACTTTCAAGAGAAATCTATGGAAAATCCTTTACTTAAATATTTAGGTAATCCGCTGATGTGGTTGTATTATTGGATTATCGTGCGAGGTTTAATTTGGTGGTAATATGAGAATAAAAAAAGCTATTTTAACTGGTGGTGGGCATGCCACTAGATTGCATCCCATTACCACGACGACTAACAAACATCTCTTACCCTTGGCTAATAAGCCCATGATTTTTTATGCTATTGAAAGAGCCGTAGAAGCAGGGGTTGAAGAAATTTTTATCAACACTAATCCAGGAGAAACTGAGTTGCAAAAATATATTGGTGATGGTGGCCATTGGGGGATTAGAATTAAATTTTTTGAACAGGAGGGTGGGCCACAGGGGATTGCTCATGTTGTAAAATGTGCTGAATCATTTATTGGTGATGATCCTTTTATGTTTTATTTATCTGATAATATTATCTTTGGTAATTTGTCTGACATGTTTGCTGAATTTGATAAAAATAAATTGGATGCTATGTTTGCTTTTGCCAAAGTGCCCGATGCCAGTCATTTTGGTGTGCCGATTTTTGAGAATGATAAATTGGTTGATGTTATTGAAAAACCCCAAAATCCGCCTCATAATTTAGCCCAAACCGGTATTTATTTATACGGTCCGAGATTATTTTTTAAAGCTTATGATAATATAGAGAAGAGTGCTCGTGGTGAATATGAAATTTCCAGTATTAATTCCTATTTACTAAAAAATGGCCATAAGGTTGGCCATCGGGAAATTACTGGCTGGTGGAAAGATACAGGTCAAGTTGAAGATTTACTTATGGCCAATAAATTATTACTTGACCAAATGACAGAAACGGATTTTCCTAACCATGGCATGATAGATCAAAGTGTAAGTATATCTGGTAAAGTTCACATTGGCATTGGTTCACGCGTGGATAAAAATGTAAAAATCACTGGTCCGGTGATTATTGGCGAGAATTGCATTTTAGAAAATTGTCAAATTGGTCCTTATGTGACTATAGGACAGGGGAGTCAAGTTCGCCAGGCTAAGGTCCATGATTCTATTATTTTAGAAAATGCTGTAATTAATTGTGAAATTAAAGTTTTTGATAGTTTAATTGGCAAGAATACACAATTGACTAAACGTGAAGGTAGTGATGTTGAAGGTTATCGTATGGTGATTGGGGATAAAACAATTATTGAAATTTAGTATTCTAATTCAAACAAACCGGTTGTCTGGCCAACCCTACCTAGGAAGAAAATTTTTCTTTCATGTGGATTAACGCCAATTTGTTTAATTTCCGTATCATGTAAAAGTTCATGGCTAACATAATAACCTGGATTAAACCCGGTTATTTTATTTTCCGATGTCAAAGCTAAGACTCCATATTTATCCAAGGGCCAAAGCTGAATAATTTTATCACTCGTCCTGGTCAAGAGGCTGGTACTGCCGTCTTCATAAATAGTCCACAATTCCCACCAAGACCATGTCTGCCATTCAGCCGTGTTTTGGTTGTAAAAAACATGTTGGGTCGGCAGTATTTGGCTGTTGGTTATTTCTCCATCTTTTAATTTAAAAACATAAGTATGCCAATCACTTTGGGCAATAATCCTGTTATTATTTACATCTATAATTTTTCTAATTTCATCTTTATCCCCTAGAGCAAATTTTGTTTCATTATTTTTTACTAAATTTTTATTGCTATAACTCCAAATGTTATTATTGTCTATAAACCAAATATCACTGGGGACAATATTAAGGCTACGTTGTTCATTGTTGCTAAGGGATTTAAACTGATTATTTTGTTTGATATAAACAGTGGAATTAAAAGTATTTTTAGACCATTGATAATCTTCGATTGGCGTAAAAAAAGTGTATGTTTTGGAATTTTCCGGCGTCAGAGGATTAAATAATTCTAAAGTCTGTTGTTTATTATTATTTTGAGTTTTTATTAAAGCGAAATTAGCATATGGTGACCAAGAAATTTCTGGAATTTTGTCAATTTTAGAACGGATGATAGAAAATAATTCATTATTGCTTGTATTTAGAAGATGGATTTCATAGATATTGTCAGCTTTGGTCGTAATTAAAATATAGGCGCCATTATAACTAGTTTGCATATCCACTATAGCTGTTTTTAGATTTGTAGTTACAAGAATAGGCAAGGCTTGTTTGAATAAAGTAATATTTTTAATGTAAGTGGTTTTTTTGCTTTCTACAGTAATATCTTTTTGCCAGTCTTGATAGCCTGATAAAGTTAGTTTGACTGTGTAAGTACCAGGGGCGCGATTAGTCAGGCGTAAAGGCAGATTTTTTTTAATTTTAACATTATTTAAAAATACCTGGGTTTTGCTTGGCTCAACATCAATGCTAATCACGCCAGTCTGTCTAATTTGCTGAGTGCTAAAATCATAGCGATAGCCGGTTGTGTAGAGGATAATAATGGGAGAAATAATAAAAAAACAGGCAATCAAAAAAAACATAATGCCTCGACGTACTGTTTTGGTTAATTTTGTCTGCGGATAGACCATCTTGCCTAAAGTTTAAATTTATGTTACAATACTACCGTAATTTGTTGACAAAAGCAAGTTTTTATGAGTAAATTTGTTATTCAAGGCGGACGACAACTAGAAGGCGTTTTGGAGGTTAATGGTTCAAAAAATGCGGCTTTACCTATTTTCTGTGCCACACTTTTAGCTCCTGGTAAATATATTTTGGATAATGTACCTAATCTACGGGATATTGAGACCATGAGTAAAATGCTAGAGGCTTTGGGTTTGTTAGTGAAAAAATCAGCTGAACATACTTACAAGATTATAAATAATGGTATAAAAAGTGTAGAAGCTCCTCATGATTTGGTTGGTATTATGCGGGCCAGTTTTTTAGTTATGGGGCCTTTATTAGCTTCGCAAAAAGAAGCGCGTGTATCTTTGCCTGGTGGTTGTGCGATTGGTGCACGGCCAGTTAATTATCATTTGGCAGGTTTTGAAAAATTTGGTGCTGAAATTAATATGGATCATGGTTATGTGGGAGCTAAAGCAGATAAATTAATTGGCACAGAAATAGATTTGCCATTTCCAAGTGTGGGGGCGACAGAAAATATTGTTATGGCAGCGGTCAAGGCCGAAGGCAAAACCATTATTAAAAATGCGGCTAAAGAGCCAGAAATTACTGATTTATGTAATTTTTTAAATAAAATGGGGGCAAAAATTACTGGTTTAGACACAGATATATTAAAAGTTGAGGGTGTGGAAGAATTATATGCCTGCCAGTATGAAATTATTCCAGATCGTCTGGAAGCTGGTACTTTTATTATCCTTTCAGCCATTACTGGTGGTAAAGTGCAAATAAAAGAAGCTAATCTGGGTCATTTAACTGGGTTTATAAAAAAAATGGAAGAAATTGGAGTAGAAGTTATTTCCAATGGTAAAATAGTAGTTAGTGAATTAAAAGCTGTTGATATAGTTACAGAACCATACCCGGGTTTTCCAACAGATTTGCAAGCTCAGACCATGGTGTTATTGAGTTTAGCCAAGGGTAAAAGCATGATTAAAGAAACTATTTTTGAAAATCGTTTCATGCATATTATGGAATTGAACCGTTTGGGTTGTAATATTGTTGTTCATGGCCAGACTGCCATTATTCAGGGTGGGGCTAAATTGTCGGGGACAGAAGTTACAGCGACTGACATTCGAGCTGGGGCTTCATTAGTCTTGGCTGCATTAATTGCCGATAGCACTACAGAGATTGATGAAATTAAATATATTGAACGTGGTTATGAAGATTTAGTTGGACGATTAAGTGCCATTGGTGTTAAAATTGAAAAAAAATAATATGGATCAAATCTTAACAAAAAACCTATGGAAATAATTAATCCTCACAAAAATAAAAAAATCATTATGTGGATTATCCTCGCGGTAGTGATAGTCTTTTTCTTCAGCGTTGCTTCAGCTTTTTGGGTAGTGGTTGAGGCTGGTGAAACAGGGGTGCAGTCATTTTTTGGTAAAGTCAGAGATCAAGAGTTTCATTCTGGTTTTCATCTTAAAAATCCTTTAGTTAAGGTAACTAAAATGAATATTCGTACCCAAGACTATACTATGTCTATTACTCAAGGTGAGGGACAGCGTTATGTCTCTGACGTAATTACAGCTCTAACTAAAGAAGGATTAAGTGTTGATTTGGATATTACTGTACTCTATCACTTAATTGAAGAAAAAGCTTCAGATATTTATCGTGATGTTGGTTTGAATTATGATGGAGTTATTATTCGTCCGCAAATTAGGTCAGTGATCCGTGAAGTCATTGCCCAATATGAGGCTAAGGATATTTATTCGGCAAAGCGTTTAGAAGCTGCCAAAAAGATTTCTGAAGTTTTAAAAATTAAATTAGAACCGCGGGGTATAGAGTTGGAAGACGTTCTATTACGCCACGTGCAATTGCCTGATGATTTAGCCCAGAGTATTCAATTAAAATTACAAGCTGAACAAGAAGCCCAACGTTATGATTTTGTTTTGCAGGCTGAAGAAAAAGAAGCAGAGAGAAAACGCATTGAAGCCGCTGGCCAGCGCGATGCCCAGGCGATTATCATCCAGAGTTTAACAGAAAGATATCTACAATATTTGTATATTCAGAATTTAAGGGATAGAGAGGGAACTATCTATGTCCCGACTAATCCCAATAATGGTGTACCATTGTTTAGGGGGATATAATTTGTAAGTAGCCCATTAGGCTGTAATTTCAAGTCTCAGAGGCTAACCCTTGACAAAAATTTTTAACTATGGTATGATATTATACAATTGGGTAACTCAAGTTCCCAAATAAAGGTCATTTAACTAATTTCTCAACAAATTTGGGAACAAACAAGTATATATATGGATAATGGTAACAGACAAATGTTTGATGTGGATTTAGATTGTGCCAAGTGTGGCACCCACATCTCACAGTTGCCTTTTCAACCATCTGGTGATCGTCCTGTTTATTGTGCCGACTGCAATCGCGCTTTTCGTGAAAGCCGTCGTAATAATGATAACCGTGGTCCTCGTCAGATGTTTGATGTAGACTTGGATTGTGCTGGTTGTGGTCAAAAAATTACCCAGCTTCCTTTCCAACCTACTAATGATAAGCCAGTTTACTGCCGTGATTGCATGGCTGCTAAACGCAATAGCTAATCAATTATTCAACCCCGATCAAATCGGGGTTGATTTTTTATTTATTTTTTGTTAAAATAAGTATATATGGAGAAAGTTTTAGTTGCTATGTCTGGTGGCGTCGACTCTAGTGTCGCCGCCGTTTTGTTATTAAAACAAGGTTATGAGGTTACGGGAGCATATATGATTAATTATGATAGTGGTGAAGGCACTGATAGTCTGGGTGAATCTTGCTGGGTGCCAGATTATCGTGATGCCACGCGGGTGGCCGCTAAACTCGGTATTCAGCTTTTGAAATTGGATTTTCGTAAAGATTACAAGGAAAAAGTTTTAGATTATATGTTTACTGAATATGCTGAAGGCCGGACGCCTAATCCTGATGTTTGGTGTAATAAATATATTAAATTTGGGGCTTGGTTGAAAAAAGCTAGAGAATTAGGTTTTACTAAATTGGCTACAGGTCACTATGCCCGAGTGGAAGATAATAAATTATTCCAGGCCAAGGATAAGGACAAAGACCAGACATATTTTCTCCACCAACTCAATCAAAAACAATTATCTCAGGTAATATTTCCTTTGGGTGAATATACAAAGTCTGAAGTAAGAGTCTTGGCTAAAAAGTATGATTTACCAACTGCAGAGAAAGAAGAGAGTATGGGCATTTGTTTTGTGGGTGAGGTGCCGATGAAAGATTTTTTACAGCAGAAAATTAAAATAAAAAAGGGCAAAGTAATATTATCCAATGGTGAAATAGTAGGGGAGCATGATGGCCTAGCTTTTTACACGATTGGACAGCGTGGCGGTCTCAATTGTCATCCTGACCTTAAACGAAGTAAAGGGGGAGTATCCCTTAAACATAATATAAGGGATTCTTCTCTTGTCATTCAGAATGACAATGCTAAGCCTCTATTTGTTATAGACAAAAATATCAAAAAAAATCAACTAATCGTCGGCTATGAAAATAATCCACTTTTACACAAAAAAGAAATTACAGTTGTAGACGTAAATTGGATTAGACAAAAACCTGTTTTTCCGCTAAAATGTGAAGTAAGGTTACGTCATCGTCAACCCTTGCAAAAGGCAGTTGTTGTCTCCTCCTTACGAAGGAGGAGTACTCCGACGGTACGTCAGAGGGAGGTATTTATAAAATTTGTTCAACCTCAACGCGCCCCCACACCTGGGCAGTTTGCAGTTTTGTACAAAGATGAAATTTGTTTGGGTGGAGGAATAATAATTGATTAGTTTATTAAAACTAGGTAAAATATTAAATAGTATGGAATGGGTATTTGAATTACTCACAAATTATTGGTATATTTTTGTGCTGGTAATATTACTAGTTATAGTCGGAGGCAAGTACTTTCATTAGTTTATGATTACTGCCAAAGAACTACGACAAAAATATTTAGATTTTTTTGAAAAGAAGGGACATGTAGTGATTCCTTCAGCTTCTTTAATTCCAGAAAACGATCCTAGCATATTATTTACCACAGCTGGCATGCATCCTTTAGTTCCTTTTCTTTTGGGTGAAAAACATCCTGCTGGGAAACGTTTGACTAACGTGCAAAAATCTGTGCGCACTGGAGATATTGATGAAGTTGGTGATATTGGGCATTTGACTTTTTTTGAAATGCTGGGCAACTGGTCTTTAGGTGATTATTTTAAAAAAGAAGCCATTGCCATGAGTTTGGAGTTTTTAACTGAAAAAAAATGGTTAGGTTTAGATTCAAGAAAATTAGCCGTATCAGTTTTTGCTGGTGATACTGACGCCCCCCGTGATAAAGAGTCAGCAAAATATTGGCAAGCTGTGGGTGTACCAAAACACAAGATTGCCTATTTGCCTAAAGAAAACAATTGGTGGGGTTTGACTAAGGGTCCTTGCGGTCCAGATACTGAGATGTTTTATTGGCTTGGCCAGACTGAATATCCACCCGAAGCTAGCAATCCAGGCAATGATGAAGCCAATTGGCTAGAGATTTGGAATGATGTTTTTATGCAGTACTTCAAAGAGGTTGATGGCAGTTATCAACCTCTAGCGCAAAAAAATGTTGATACTGGCATGGGTTTGGAACGCACCCTTGCAGTTTTAAATAATTTAGATGATGTTTATCAAATTGATACTTTATGGCCGATTGTAGAAGAGCTAGAAAAAATTTCTGGTAAAAAATATGGTAAAGATCAATCTATAACAATATCTTTACGCATTATATCAGATCATTTGCGTAGCGCTACGATGATTATGGGCGACACTATGGGCATTGGCCCGGGTAATCTTGACCAAGGATATGTGGTTCGTCGCTTGATTCGTCTAGCCATTCGCCATGGTAAAAAAATAGGCATTGAAGATTATTTTTGCACGCGAATAGCAAGAGTTGTGGTAGATATATTTAAAGATGTATATCCAGAAGTTCTTAAAAATCAAAATTTTGTTTTAACAGAAATGGAAAATGAAGAGGATAAATTTAAAGCTACGTTAGGGCAGGGCATTAGAAAATTTAATAAATTAGAAAATATTTCAGCTAAAGAGGCTTTTGATTTGTATCAATCATATGGCTTTCCTTTGGAAATGACTCGAGAGTTAGCTGAAGAAAAAGGTTTGCAAGTGGATGTTGAAGGTTTTAAAAAAGAATTTGTCAAACATCAAGATATTTCACGCCAAGGTGCAGAACAAAAGTTTAAAGGTGGTTTAGCCGGACATGGAGAAAGGGAAATAAAATATCATACAGCTACTCATTTATTACAGGCAGCTTTACATAAAGTTTTAGGAGAACATGTTCAACAAAAGGGGAGCAATATTACTTCCGATAGATTGCGCTTTGATTTTGTTCACCCAGATAAATTAACATCAGAACAAAAACAAGAGGTAGAGAATTTAGTAAATAGAGCTATTGTCAGAGACTTGCCCGTGAGTTGTGAAGAAATGAGCGTGGCCGAAGCCAAGGCCAAAGGTTCAATTGGCTTGTTTGAAGATAAGTATGGTGAAAAAGTAAAAGTTTATACCATCGGTTCAGGTGATGAAGTGTTTAGCAAGGAAATTTGTGGTGGGCCTCATGTAGCACATACTGGTATCTTAGGCCATTTTAAAATTAAAAAGGAGGAATCTTCTTCTGCCGGTATTCGGCGCATTAAAGCTATTCTTGAATGATTAAAAGAATTTTCAAATATTTTTTGGGTATAAGATTTGAATTTATTAAATACTTTGTTATTGGTGTATCAGCCGTTATTTTAGACATGATGAGTTTGGTGTTGTTTAAAGAAATTTTTGGTTTACAACCAGTAATGGCTGTAGTTATTAATCAGTTTTTTTTACTAGTTTATGTTTTTTGTTTAAATAAATATTGGACTTTTCGTGATAAGACCATGCCCAAACGACAAGTAGTAAGATTTTTGATTTTAGTTTTTTTTAATTATATTATTGCCGTCTCAGTTATGTATATTTTTAATCAATGGTTAGAGTTTGATTATCGGCTTGTTAGGTTAGGTACCATAGCCTTGGCTGTATCATGGAATTTTTTGTTATATAAATATTGGGTCTACAAACAATGATTTTGCCTTAAATAAGCTAAAAAATACTTATTCACACCCTCTGGTGGTATTTTGCCTTGACAATTTATTTAATTTCAGGTAAAATATTGCCAGTATAAATTTATCTAGTTCATGACAAAAAATAGTGATGTGGTAGAAGTTCGGGGGACAGTTGAAGAACTGTTGCCGGGCGCTACTTTTCGAATAAAACTAGAAAACGATCATGAGGTCATTGCCCATTTAGCTGGTAAGATGCGCATGAACCGCATTCGTCTAGGAGTAGGCGATGAAGTTAAGATGGAACTAACTCCTTATGATTTGACCAAGGGTCGTATAACTTACAGATTCTAAACAGGAGTATCAACCAGTGCGGTGTAGCTCATAGCCCTGCGATAAGGCAAAAATGTCATTAGGGTGAGTGTTAAAATCGCCTCAGTGGTTGGTATGTTTTTTTGAACTCTATGAAGGTTAGAACTTCTGCAAAAAAACGTTGTGCAAAATGTCAGACAGTCCGTAGGGCTGGAGTTGTTTATGTTATTTGTGAAAATCCGCGTCATAAACAACGTCAGGGGAAAAAACAACGTAAAAAATCTGCTTAAACTATGCGTGTTGCTGGTATCTCAATTCCAAAAGAAAAAAGAGTGGTTATTGCTTTAACCTATATTTATGGTGTAGGCAAGACTAGTGCTCAAAAGATTTTAAAAATTGCTCAAGTAGATGAAAATATTCGCGTTAAGGATTTGACTGAACAACAACAAGATACTATTCGTTCGATTGTTGAGAAACAATATAAGACAGAGGGTGATTTACGTCGAGAAGTAGCTAGTAATGTTAAACGTTTAAAAGATATTAAATCTTACCGCGGTTCTCGTCATGCCAAGAAATTACCTTGCCGTGGCCAAAGAACTAAAACTAATAGTCGGACTTTGCGAGGTAACAAGCGCAATCTAGCGACTAGTGGTAAAAAACCAGTGGCTCAAAAGACCTAATTTATGGCTAAAACAGCTAAAAAAACTAAAAAGAAGAAAAAAGTTATTAAACAGGTCACTCATGGCCGAGCATATATTCAGGCAACTTTTAATAATACCATTGTGACTTTGACTGATCAAAATGGCGATGTTTTAGGCTGGTCAAGTGCTGGCTTAGTTGGTTTTAAAGGTCCGAAAAAAGCTACGCCATATGCTGCTCAACAAGTAGTTAAGAAGGCCGTTGAAGCTGTGGCTCCCTATGGTTTGAAAGAGGTTAATGTTTTAGTTAAAGGTATTGGCGGTGGTAGAGAAGGCGCTATTCGCGGTTTGAATGCTAATGGCTTGCAAGTTTTATCAATTAAAGATGTGACGCCAATTCCACACAATGGTTGTCGTCCGCCAAAAAGACGTAGAGTATAACTATGGGTAAATATATTGGTCCAAAAAATAAGATTGCCAGACGGTTTGGAGTTAACCTAGGCTTAAAGAGCAACTCTAACAAAGTGGCTCGTCGTTTAAATCAAATGCCAGGTGTTCATGGCCCTAAAAAAAGAAGTAGCAGGGTTGGTTCTTCTTATGGTAAGCAATTAATTGAAAAGCAAAAAGCTAAATTTATCTATAATATTCATGAACGTCAGTTTCGTCGCTATGTTACAGAAGCCATTCGTTTGGAAGGTGATTCTGGTGTTAATTTACAACGTTTGCTTGAATTACGTTTAGACAATGTCGTTTATCGTCTTGGTTTAGCCATTACTCGCGCTCAGGCTCGGCAAATGGTTAATCATGGCATGTTTGCTGTTAATGGCAAGAAATTAAATATCCCTTCACATTTATGCAAAGTCAGCGATGAAATTAGTTTACGGGAGAATAAGCAAAAGAAAAAATTATTTGAAGATTTAAGTGAAAGATTAGCCAAAGTGGATTTAGCTAGTTGGCTGTCTTTAGATCTGCCTAAAAAGACTGGCAAGATTCTAAATATTCCCAATGAAAAAGATTTTGACAAAGTTTTTGATGTTAAATTGATTATTGAATATTATTCAAATAGGTAAACTTATTTTTAAATACCAATTTTATGGAGGAGATATTATTACCATCAACCGTTGAATTTTCTGAAGGTGACAGCCCTAATTTGGGTAAGGTTTTAGTTATGCCTTGCCATCAAGGTTATGGTACCACGCTAGGCAATGCTTTACGCCGAGTTTTGCTTTCATCTTTACCTGGAGCGGCTGTAGAATCGGTACGCATTGCCGGTGTCCAGCATGAATTTTCTACAATTGAAGGCGTGCATGAAGATGTCGTTGAAATAATTTTGAATTTAAAACAAATTGCGGTTAAATCTTTTACAGAAGAGCAGGTTACGTTAAGTTTGAAAAAGAAAGGCAAAGGCGAGGTTAAAGTCGCTGATTTTGGTAAAAATTCTGATGTCGAGATTATTAATACAGATTTAAAACTTTTAACTATTACTGATGCTAATACGGAAATTGAAATGGACATTATTATTGGTAATGGACGGGGTTATGTTCCAGTTGAAGAAAAAGATTCCAAGGGTTTAGATTTAGGCACGATTTTGATTGATTCACTTTACACGCCAATTCGTGATGTGGGATATAATGTGGAATTGACTCGTGTTGGCGATATCACGGATTATGAAAAATTGACTTTGAATATTGAAACCAATGGTGCAATTGCTCCTAAGGAAGCTGTACAACAGGCTACGAAGATTCTTATGGATCATTTTGCTTTAGTTTTGGAGGCTGCTGATAGTGGTAAAATTGAAGAAGAGGTTGTGGAAGTTGAAGAAGAAGTAAAACACAAAAAGCGTGGTCGTAAGAAAAAAACTGAAGAAGCAGAAGTTGAAACAACTAAAGAATCTAAAGAAAAATAATTTCATATATGCGTCATAAAGTAGAAAAGAAAATTTTAGGCAGAAAGAAAGCTCCGCGTGAAGCCATGTTTAGAAATTTGGCTGAAAGTCTGATTTTATATGGTTCAATTAAAACTACTGAAGCTAAAGCCAAGGCTTTGCGAGGTATAGTTGAACCTTTGGTGACTACGGCGCGAAAAAATACTTTGACTGCCCGGCGTCAAGTTTTAAAGGTTCTCTACACAGAAAAAGCTGTGAAAAAGCTTATGGAAGAAGTTGGTCCTAAATATAAGGATAGACAAGGTGGTTATACTAGGATTACTAAATTAGGCAGACGGTCTAGTGATGCCGCCGCCACGGCTCGTATTGAATTTGTTTGAGCTTATGACTAAAGAAATTACAAGAAAGAAAATTGAATTAGATGCTACTGGCAAAGCCGCTGGTCGTTTAGCCACTCAGATAGCAATGATTTTACGCGGTAAAACCAAGCCAGGTTTTGTGCCCCATATTGATAGTGGTGATTATGTGACAGTAATAAATGCTAGTAAAATTAAATTTACCGGTAAAAAATTAGTGCAAAAAGATTATTATCATCACACTATGCATCCCGGTGGCTTGCGCCGTACCCCTATGAAAAAGATTTTTGACAAAGATCCCACCGAAGTCATCCGACGTGCTGTCTATGGTATGTTGCCAAAAAATAAATTGCGAGATGGTATGATGAAACGTTTAACTATCAAAGCTTAATATGCCTACAAAGACAGACAAAACAATTATTAGAGCCCTTGGTCGCCGTAAAACAGCCGTTGCTCGTGTGCGTTTAGCTCATGGTAAGGGTGAGTTTGTGGTAAATGGCAAAGATGTTAAAGAATATTTTCCTATTGCCTTTTGGTATGACAAAGTTATAGCGCCTTTGCAAAAAGTGAGTAAAGAAAAAACTTTTGCTATTTCTGTAAAAGTGGTTGGCGGTGGTATTAATTCCCAGGCAGAAGCTATTCGTCATGGTGTGGCTAGAGCTTTAGTAAAATGGAATGAAGAATTAAAGCCATTATTGAAAGCTGAAGGTTTCTTAACTCGCGATTCTCGTGGTAAAGAAAGAAAGAAATTTGGTAAGCATAGAGCTAGACGCGGACACCAATGGAGAAAGCGTTAATTTAATGGATATATTAAATCCCCGCAAGGGGATTTTTGTATTGTCTTTTCTCTAATTTTAGAGTAGAATATATCTCATGGAATCCCAAACTATTGCTAAAAATACTGCCTACATGACCGTGGCTTCAATTGGGCAAAAGATACTCTCTTTTGTCTATTTTACGTTAATTGCAAGGCAGATTGGCGCTGAAGGTACTGGTAAATACTTTTTTGCTTTGTCTTTTACAACTTTATTTGTGGTTTTGGTTGATTTAGGCTTGAATAATGTTTTGATTCGCGAAGCTTCACGTTTAAAGGAAAAAATTCAGCAATATTTTTCCAATGTTATTTTCGTCAAGATTTTTTTAAGTATTCTTACATACATCGCTGCAGTCGTTACCATAAACCTCATGGGTTATCCCATAGAAACCAAGCATTTAGTTTATCTTTCAGCTATTACCATGTTGTTTGATTCTTTACATCTTTCTATCTATGGTATACTGCGGGCTTTGGGAAATTTGAAATATGAGGCTATAGGTGTAACGGCCAGCCAATTAATAACTTTGATTTTAGGCACGACTTTTTTGTATTTAGGTTTTCCTTTGATTTGGCTGATTGCGGCTTTTACTTTACCAAGTTTTTTGAATGTTTGTTATGCCAGTATAATTTTATATAAAAATTATAAAATTAACTTAGTGCCAAAATATGACAAGGATATTTTAAAATTTATTGGCAAGCTGATTTTACCCTTTGCTTTAGCCGCTATTTTTGCCCGTGTCTATTCATATATTGATTCCATTTTACTTTCCAAACTAATTGGCGACATAGCCGTGGGTTGGTATAGCATACCATATAAGATAACTTATTCTTTTCAGTTTATTCCTCTAGCATTGGTAGCTGTACTCTATCCACGCTTCAGTGAATATTTTATGTTTAATAAAGCGCGTTTGGCCTATATTTTTGAACGTGGTTTAAAATATTTGTTAATCATAGTTTTTCCCATTACTGTGGGCATAGGTGTTTTGTCCAAAGATATTATTCTTTCTATTTACACAACTGAATATGAAGCTTCAATTTTGCCTTTACAAATTCTCTTGGCCGGCCTAGTTTTTTCCTTTATCAGTTTTCCCATTGGCGCATTTCTTAATGCCTGCAATCGTCAAATCACTCAGACAATAATTGTTTTTGTGGTAATGGTGGTAAATATTATTTTAAATGTAATTTTGATTCCAATTTATGGCGTGGTCGGTGCAGCCGTGGCCGCTTTGGTGGGTAATATTTTTCTAACTATATTGGGCTATATGATTATACCAAAAATCACTAAAATTTCGCATATTTTTTTAAGTAAAACTTTTTTACAATTATTTGTGGCCGTAGCAGTGATGGGTTTAGGAGTTTGGTATATAAATTTAAATTTTCATTGGGGTTTAGCCATCTTAGCCGGTGCCATTATCTATCCCATTATGTTGGTTGTCACCCGTTCCATAACCAAAGAACAAATCAAAGAAGCCTTAGTTTTAGTTAAAAGATAATATGCGTAAAATTTTAATTATCACTTTAGAATTTCCACCTCATTTGGGTGGCATTGCCACCTATGTAAGATATTTTGCCGAATCCTTGCAAGGTAATGAGGTCATAGTTCTAGCGCCTAAATATAAGGGTGATAAGGAGTATGATAATAATTTAGGAATTAAAGTGGTCAGAAAAAATCCATATTTTCCTAAATTTATCTGGCCGCGTTGGCTGCGTTTGTTCTGGCAGATTTTTTGGCTAAATCGCAAAGAGAAATTTGACATTCTCTATCTCCACCATGTCTTGCCCGTTGGCTATGTGGGTTGGTTAATGAAAAAACTAAAGAAAATACCTTATTTGGTTTTTTCCCACGGTACGGATGTGGAAATGGGGGCGCGTTCAGCTTGGAAGCGTAGAATGTTAACTAAAGTTACTAGTGAAGCTGAACAGATTATTTTTAATAGTGAATCACTTAAACATCGGCTGTTAAAAATTTTGCCAGAATTGGAAAACAAGGTTGTCGTTTTGTATCCCTGTCCTGAAAAGATGTTTTATGAACCACCAGCAGAAGAAACTATACATAAGCTGCGAGCCCAGTATGCTCTAGAAGGTAAAAAAGTTATGGTTACCATTGCCCGCATGATTGATGGTAAAGGTTATCCGCATTTGCTACGAATTTTTTCCAAGCTGACAGAGGTAGTGCCAAATTTGGTCTGGGTAGTAATTGGTGATGGCCCTAAGAAAAATTGGTTTATTGAAGAAATGCAAAAACAGAATTTGCAAAATGCCATTCGCTTTATTGGGGAAATGCCTCATCAAGAATTAAAAAATTATTATCACTTGGCTGATATCTTTGTTTTACTAACTCATCCAGATGAAGGTCGAGAAGAAGGTTTGGGCTTAGTCTTTTTAGAAGCCGCCGCTTGTGGCACACCAGTGGTGGCGGGCAAAAGTGGGGGAGTTGAAGAAGCTGTAGTGCATACTCAGACAGGCTTAGTCGTGGATATATTTAAAGGTGATGAGTTTGTGATTAATTCAATTTTAGAGTTATTGAAAAATGCAGACTATGCTAAACAGCTGGGTCAAAATGCCCAGTCCCGCATGCAGGCTAATTTTCAGTGGAAACACCAGCTTAAAGTTATATCCGAGTGGCGCTAATATGTTACCTTTGATTTCTATTATTATTCCAGTATATAATCAGAATCAAGAATTACTGGCAGCTTTACAATCAATTAGACAACAGACTTATAAAAATTTAGAAATTATTGTAGTTGACGATGGTAGTGAAATACCTGTGGAAGTAGTAGCAGGTATAAAATTACAGCGCCAGAAAAATCAAGGCGCGCCGGCAGCTAGAAATAAAGGGTTTGCCTTATCCAAAGGCGACTATGTTATATTCTGGGACGCGGATATTGTGGGTAAACCGGAGATGCTGGAGAAAATGTATTTGGCTCTGCAGAATAATTCGCAGGCAGCCTATGCCTATGCCAAACATCGTTTTGGCAAAAAGTTAATACCAGCCAGAGAGTTTGACCCCGTCGTTCTCAAACACATTAACTATATCACCACCACTAGTTTGATCAGACGGGAAGATTTTTTTAGATTTGATGAAAGTTTAAAACGTTTCCAAGATTGGGATTTGTGGTTGACTATGTTAGAGCAGGGCAAGACAGGTGTTTATGTCTCAGAAATATTATTCACTATCAAAGCCGGCGGTACTATGAGTCAGTGGTTGCCAAAGATAGCTTACAAAAAACCCTGGAAGTATTTGCCAGGGGTCAGGAGTAGAGTAGAGAAATATGAAGAGGCCAGAGCAATTATCTCAAAAAAGCATGGTTTAAGTTTTTAAACGGTTAAAAATTCGGTATAGCAAAGCCGTAGTTTGTTCAAAAATACTGGTATATTTTACAGCAATAGTTATAGCAAAGATAAGATAGAGAATGCCAAAGACGTGGAAGAGGGCAGGGATAGTAATATTCATCACCAGAAAAGCAATTATACCAGCCAATAAACCGACATCAAAATCGTGCCAATTAGGCACTTTTTGTATTTTGTACACCAGCATATAGGCCACAAAAGCATAAAGAATAATTAGAGTCAGAGCACCAAAAATTCCCATTTCCGTCCACATTTCTAAATAGCCCCAGTCAAAAGCAGGCGTGGTCATAGTTTCGTAAGTAGCAGTGTTAATAAAAGTGACATTAGCTCCAAGGCCGACACCTAAAATTGGGTTTTGTTTTATCAGATTTATAATCTCTGGCAGGATCATCAGGCGCGTATTGGTTGAGATTTCTATCCCTGGATTAGTAAAACTCTGCAAACGCAGGCCAAACAAATCCCAGCCTAGTGAAGAGCCATTACTAGCGGCTAGGTGAATGCCGGAAAACATAATAATTACTAAAAAAATAACCGTGGCCGATTCTCTAGCCCATTTCCACCATTGGTGTTTGTATTTTAAGATTAGTAAACCAATAATGAGGGCCAGAAAATAGCCGCGGGAGAGATTTAAAACTAAAACAATAATAGCTAGCAATTGCAATAGGCGCCACATATAGTGGTGTTTTTCATTGCGGCAAAGCAAAGAAGTGATAAGAAGAATAATGGGTACAACTAGCAAATGGCCTGGTTCAACCACGCGGAAAAAGCCCTGCATCATGTCTGTAACTTTGCCGAGATCAATATCTCGGTACCAGGTATAGAAGCTGTCATGAATTTCCGTAATGCCAGCAGAAAAGAGGATAAAAGTGAAGAGGGAAAAAATTGCTGTGCCAATAATAAAAACCACAATCAGCCTAGCTAAAAATTCTTGGGTGTAATTTTGTTTGAATAAATGATAGCAAGGAAAGATTAAAAACAAAAAGGTAAAGGGCAAAATATCTCTAACTACTTGGATAAATTCGTGCTCGTGGTATAAACCATTGACCATACTAACAATTAAAAAGAAAAATAATGCTGTTAGTATGCAAATTAGTTGTTTGTTGATTTTAATGTGCTGGAAAAATTCTCGCTGGCCTAGATGATGAGCAATCCAAAGAAAAAGAAAAAAGCCGATTAGCAGGGTTCGGATGGATAGGCCGATGAATTCTAGGTAATGGCCTGAACCACCTAAGAAGATTTCACTGATCACTAAATACCAGGCCCATTCGGGATTTTTAAAATACAGGATGCCTAGGAGCATTAAAATAAAAAAAACCAAGATGCCTTGGATAATAATATGTTCAGCCAGAAAATAGGAAACTAAGCGGATAGCAAAATATATCACCAGCAGCCAAAAGGTTTGCCAGCGAAAAAAAATAGATTTGTCACTTAAGAATTTCTCCATGAATTTGCTTATGGCCGTTTATAAAAGTTTTTGCATCCGTGGCTTGCTTGCCTTCTAATTGTAATTTTGTAATTTCAATTGCTTTATTATTGCAACCAATATATATTTTATCATTTTCTATACTAACTTGGCCAGCTGATAAATCTAGCTTAGCTAATTTTATTTCTAATAGTTTTAAACGCTGGTCTTGCCAGGTGGTCCAGATGCCTGGCCAGGGGGTCAAACCGCGATATTGATTATAAATTTCCTGCGCTGATTTAGACCAATTTATTTTGCCGTCTTCCCGCATTAAAATCTTGGTGTAAGTGGCTTTTGAGTTATCTTGTGGTTGAGGGATAATTTGACCAGAAATATACCCATTTAAGGTCTCTGTAAGGGCAAAAATGGCTGTTTTAGAGAGCTTTTGGCTCAAGGTGGGGTAAGTGTCATCTGGCTCTATTTTAAGCGGTTTTTGGAGTAAAACTGGGCCAGTATCCATTCCCGCATCCATTTTCATAATTGTGATGCCAGTTTCAGTCTCGCCATTGATTAGGGCTGATTGAATAGGGGAGGCACCACGGTATTTGGGGAGTAGAGAAGTGTGGACGTTGATGATGCCGTGTTTAGGTGTTTCTAAAATGTGTTTAGGAATTAACAGGCCATATTGAGCGCAGACGCCAAGTTTGCAAGTTTGTCCCGTAGCGAACGGGATCCCGCTACGGCGGGACAAGTTTGTCCCGCAGCGAACGGGATCCCGCTGTGGCGGGATAAGTTTGTAAGTTTTAAGTGACACAGGTTGGTCTATTTTAATGCCGTGTTTCTCCGCCAAAACTTTCACCGCTGTTTTTTCTAAAATTTGTTTTCGTCCCACTGGTTTGTCTGGCTGGGTAATAACTAATTTAATTTCAATAAGAGGACTATCAATTAGTCCTTGTAGGATTTGGGTCGCAAAATCATGCGTGCCGAAAAAGACAACTGAAATTTTATTCGACGGTGTAGACATCTTTAGCCTTGTCAATAAACAAAATGCCATCTAAGTGATCAACCTCGTGCTGGATGACCCTGGCAAAAAAATCATGAGCGTCAAATTCCATGATTTCACCTTTTTCATTCCAGCTTTTTACTTCAATATCACGATAACGTTTAACTTTGCCATAAGTTTTGGGTACAGATAAACAACCTTCAATATTAGTTACTTTTTTTCGATTTGTTTTTATCCATTCTGGGTTAATTAAAATTAGATCGGCTTTTTTCTCAGGTGTGGCTTCTTTACCAACAACGCAAAGACGAATATTTTTACCAACTTGAGGAGCAGCCAGGCCAATGCCGTCATCATTATGCATAGTTGGCACTATATCTTTAATTAATTTCTGTATTTCAGCAGACAGTAAAACTTTCCGTTCAATTTTTGTAGAACATTCACGTAAAGATGGAGTTGGTAGTTTAACTATTTCTAACATATTATTTTTCTATATTCTCCCTCTTAGCCATCCAGACAAAGAGTTTGCCCGGACTTTTTGCTTTAGAGTCTTGAATTTCGGCAAAAATTCTTTTGGCTTCCTCCACGCCAATGCGTTTGATTATGCCCAAATACATGGCAAATTTCTTTTTTTCACCAAAAGCCGAGGAAATCACGTCAGTCCAATAATGAATATCAGAATATATATTCTTGTTTTGTTTTGGTTGTACTTTCTTTTTTAGCACTTTGGAAATATTTTCCATAATTATTGCAAAATAAAATTACCAACTAAATAGCCAACGCCAAAAGGCCCTTCATAGGAATAATTTTTGAAACTGTAATTGACATTTTTTAAAATACCCAAGAGGATCAAGAAAGAGCGATAGCCACATTCAGCCGCGGCTTCTACAAACTTAGGATCCATGCCAGCATAGCCGGCAGTATTATGATTTTCCAATAATTCCATAAGTTTTTCATCAAATTCTTGGCCAACTTCACTAAAGCCGGCGGGAGCTTCTTTGGTTAAGCCATGAGATAAATCACCTGAAGCAATCACAGCTATGCGTTTAGAGGTGTCCATAATGACATTTTTTAATAGATAGCCAAAGTCTAGGTGGGTTTTATTGTCCAAGGCACTATAGCCAATGGGTAGAATTTTTATATTTTGCAAATGCTGAGTTAAATAGTACAGAGGTACGGTTGAACCATTGTCTAAAGTGGTTTCACTAATAAGTTGAATCGGGAAATTCTTGCCATGGGCTTGGTGGTCAATTTCTGCAGCCAAAGAAGGGTCCCCGCGCCAGTCTAATTTAGTCTGCATATCACCAAATTGAGCAAAATTGGAAATAAATTGATCATGGGCGTTTATAGTGAAGGCGTCTGGAAACAGACTGCCATGAGGCGAGATGATGACAATAATATCAGGTTTGGACAAATACAAATCCTGTTCCAGTTTTTTCATGGCTTCTTTAGTTTGTTTGATTTTGTTTATTTCCTCTTTGCCGATATTCGGTATGAGTAAAGGCGGATGGGGAGTGATGGCTGAGAAGACCAGCATATTATTTAAATTAGAAATTATTAATTGCCCAATTGGCTATTTTTTTTGGTTCAAGAAAACGATTATCATAATCAGGATTACCCATGGTGATGACAATGAATTTTTTACCATCAGTCTGGCGTTCAATAGTCATAACCAAGCAGGCGCGGGCTTCATTTAAATAGCCAGTTTTGCTGGTAATTATATTGAATTTCAAACCAGTAGCATTAACCAAGGCATTGCTATGATTATCATAATGATGGGGTTTGCCGTCTAGATCTTTTAGTTCATCGTATTCATAGGATTTTTTCGCCAGTATATTTTTCAGCATCATGTTCCGCGTTGTTTGTTTAAACAACGTCATGAATTCACGCGCGGTCGTGACATTACCTAAATCATAACCATAAGTATCAGTAAATTTTGTTTTTGTCAACCCCCATTCATTTAGTTGTTTATTCATACGGGCAATAAATTGTCTTTCATCTATTTCAACTTCATTAACTAAGATACGAGCAGGAGTGTTTAAAGAAGAGATTAATAATGACCACATGAGGTCGCGATTGATGAATTTTTCACCATCAACAGTTCGGAAATGGTGATAAACGGCTTTGTGTAAATTGGATTGATAAGTTGAAGTGTAGTTTAGATTCAAACCTTCTTTTAAAAGACGATAACCAGTCATGACTTTAACAAAGCTAGCCATAGGTCGGATTACATCCACATTTTTACCAGCTAAAATTTCTTCAGTTTCGTAGTCAGCGATTAAATAGGTTTCCAAGTTAGTGGTAAAGGTTTTACCAAGATAAGCGATTTCTTCAGTTGGTGTTGTTTGCATTTTGCTATTTTTTTCTACTTCTTCAGTAGTTGAAGCTATATTATTATTTTCTTCTTTATCAATTAGGCGGGTGGGTAAATATAGGGCCTGTCCAGTTAGATGGGAAATGCCGGTTAGTTGGTCAGTCCAAATAATATTGTCCCAATTAAAACCAAAACCGTTAAAAACTTCTTCAGAAGCAATGTGGCGTTTTTTGTCGTTCTCAATTACATAAATTTTATTTGAACCTTTGATGCCAAGCAGGGTGCCGTCTTTGAATTTTAGCAAACCGCCATCTGTATAATTCTGTAAATCAGTAATTGACACAGTTTCTTCACTTAAATTAGGAAAATTAATTTTCGCCATTTGTTCATCAGATATGAAATAATAATAATTGTCTTTTAGATAATATAAGCCCTTGGTTTCTTTGCCGCGAACCAGACGGCCTGTGAAGTTTTTTACTTCAGCCGTAATAATTTTACCTAAAGTGTAGTTGGAAATATCGGTCGGGGTAACTTCAATAAATTCACCTGGGTTATATCCTAGAGCTTTAACCACATTGTAATTAGCAAAAGGCCGGATAGTGTCAAAGTCAACTAGATAATAGTTGGTATTTTGTTTTAGAATGGAATAATTGGCAAAAGTTAATTCTTTGCCATTTTCATAATTATTTAATTCTGCTACTGGTATGGAAATGATCATTTTGGGGTTATAACGGGAAATTAAAACACTCATACTACTTATGGCGCGTTTTTTACCTTCTTGGATTAGATAGACAGTGGGGGAGTTATAGCCTTTGATCAAGGAACCATCTGGATAAACTTGGCCAAACCAAGTATGCCAAAGTTTCCAAAAATTTAGATTACCGTGGAGGTGCGGCGTATAAGTATACAAAAAAGCTGTGGCATAGTTTTTAGGAATTACCACTTGGCCGTCGATAATATATGTGCGGTTAGGCTGTTTGATCCAATCTTCGGTAGAATAGTGATCATAGTACCAACGGATAATACCAGCAGCAGCATCAACCTGTTTGCCAAAGCCACGGTTTTTTTCACCACAGCCGCCAGAGTCGGGGCAATCATAGCCAGTGGCAAAATCTAATTGATTTGATGTTGGATTTTTATCAGTAATTAAGCTCATTTCTTTTTGTAATTTTACCAGAAGATATTTAGGATTGATTTTGTATTCTAGAGCTGCGCGGTAAATTATGTCAGAAGCCAGTCGGCGGATACCATCAATATCATCAGCATGATAGGTGGAAATATATCCACCATAGTCGTCAAGAAAAGCCTGTATATCAGCCCGGGTCATACTTGTGTAGTTTTGTATTTCTTCATCGGAAATGAGGTAATTGCGGTCAAAGTCTGCTTCACTAACTTCGGTCGCAAAAACGGGCAGATAATACACTAAACTTACCAACATCAAACCTATAGCTAGTTTTTTGGCTAATTTATTCATAAGTAAGCATATTATATCATAATGGCGTTTTATTTTATAGAAATTTCATGAATTTATTATTTTTATCAACTAGGATATTTTTGGATTTGGTTGGCTTATCTGTTAATTCAAAGCCCATTACAATTATTTCCTCACCAACTTTAATCAAGTGGGCGGCGGCGCCATTCATACAAATTATGCCAGAATTTTTTTTACCGACAATAACATAAGTTTCTAATCTCGTACCTGAAGTATTGCTAACTACTAGAACTTTTTCGCCAGGCCAAAAACCAGCTTTTTCAATTAATTCTTCATCAATTGTAATACTGCCTATATAATTTAAGTCGGCTTTAGTTACAATTGCTTTATGAATTTTGGATCTTAATATCCATCTCATATCCTCTTCAGTTATTCACAGAAAATGTGTTGACGGGGATATAATTAGTTAGGCGCGTGCGAAGCACCGAGCCAGAGTGCAACGTCCCGAAGGGTTGGCGAAGAGTTGCAGATTTGCCTCATCTTTTTTAAGCAGACAGAAATTTGTCTATTGTTGAGCAACCACAACCCTTATTGTTCCATTTTTGTTTGTTGATTCACCGCAAATAGAAAGCTGGCAGTTTTGGAGTAATTGATATATTCCGTTGTTTCTTTGAAAATCTCTAAAACCCCTAAAATGTTCAATACCTGCCAGAAACTCAACAATGCGAGTTATAATTCCTGCAAAGTTGAGAGGTTGCGGCACGACATAATCGGCAATAATTATTTTTTTGGCGATACGTTTTGCATCATTTAAAACCTGCATGCGTAAATCAGGAGGCATCTCGTGAATTGCCATTGAGATAGTTGCATAATCAAATTGTTGATCTTGAAAATGAGGTAAGCTTTTAGAATCGCCATGTATGAAATTAACATTACTGTTTCCATTTGATTGCTGGCGACGTTGAGCATGAATAACCATTTTTGACGAAAGCTCTATGCCTGTGACTAATTCACACTTTTCAGCAAGGTCAAAAACTAAGGAGCCAGTGCCGCAACCGATATCTACTACGGTACTGTCGGCTTCTATCTGTTCAACAATAATATCTCTCACTTCCTTCAACGCTCGGTCAATGAAAATTTCATAAAATTTTCCATCGTAATAATGTGATTTATCTATGTTCATTGTGTAATAGATATTAAGGATAATATTTTAAATTTTCTGTCCGCCAACCTTAAAAGGCAAATCCGCAATTGCGCCTAACGTTGGGCTTATGCGAAGTTGCGAGCCGAGCCCCGAACCGTATATCCCTTGTTCATATAATAAAAGCATACCACCTATGGTATGCTTTTACAAGTGAAATCTACGTAGCGTCGTGTTGGGTTTATGTCCCCGTCGCCTAACGTGTAGCCTTCTTGTAGGAGCTAAATAAGCTGATAAATTAGTTGGGGCGCCAGTCCCCGCATAACAAACGAACCTGCTTTTTCCACAGGTATTATTTGACGGCAGTATACGAGGGGTGAATGCCCAAAGGCCAAAACATGTCAAGCACCCCTATGAATAGACACTTTTTTATTCTTTGTTAATCTTTGTTTATTATTTGGTAAATATTTTCCACAACATTTATAGGAGTTGAGTAGGAATTATTAATTATTATTGGTTTAAATTTCTCGAGTTCTTTTTCCATTTTTCCTATAAGATTTCTATTTGTTTTTATTTTAAAATCATAAGCATTATTATCGGATCTAGCTTTGGTCCTTTTTAGTCTGATATCATCATTAACTTTTATTAAAAATAAAAAATCTGGTAGTCGAATCGGCATTCTTTTTATATCCGGAATTAAGGACATATTGGCATTTCTTATTTTATGATACGCGAAAGTGGAATAGATATATCGGTCGCAAATAATCCAATTATGTTTCAATAATTTCTCTATCTGTCGTGATTTATAGATCGCAGAAGCAATATAAAACAATAAGCTAGAATCAATAGGTGTATTTTTTTTAATAAATGGTTTAATTTGATTGAATCCGCTATTTTTTTCTTCAATATCTTCGTATCTAACAGTTTTAAATCCTAGTTTCACGAGTTTATTCTGCAAAAGTTTAGATAGTGTTGTTTTGCCAACGCCATCAATCCCCTCAAAAATAATTAGTTTATTTTTCATAGCATTTTTAGTATGGTTCTTACTCTGTTTAATACTTTTTTATCTTCCTTCCCCGCCGTTACCTCAAATTTATAGCGAATTAATCTTCTGGCTATTTCCGCCGCCGCCTCTTTTTGAACAATCTCATCATTAATTATTCCTTCAGTAATCATATTTGCTCCCATATTTGTCGCTGATGATATGCTCTTTAAGTTTTTCCCTTGAATTGGAAATTTTTTTGCTAGAAGATTTAACAATTCATAATTTTCTATATCTCGATTATATGAAGTAGCCCTTCTGTGCCTTTTGTCTCGCATTACAATGTCACAGAAATCTGCAGACGCGGCCATATATGCCAGATTGAGCGGGTGTTCAATCGGTAAATTATGGATTGGAAAAGTCTCAAATTTTAAATAATGAGGAACAACTCCGTTGGACATTTCGTGATAAAGTTGATTAAGACAGATACCAAATTTTCCACTTCCACCGCCCGGGCTTATAATTGCAATAATTTTATTTTCTATTTTGATAAATGGATTGATTGCCAATTCATCGATTTTGATATTAGATTTTGGATAGTTACTTATAGAAAAAAAACGATATGTAGTTATTCCAAATCGTTTCAAATTTTTTTCAAGTAATTTAATTTTGGTGGGAATAGGTGTGTTTTGTTCGAGCATACTGATTGCCACATATTTAATAGTCAATCCACGTTTTTTGAACTCACGGATACTTCTGACAGTTTCTTTAAAATATGTTGTCTTAAAATCACCACGCACTCTATTCCGTAAAATATCCCGTGCGGAAACCACAAAGATTACTTCTCCTTTATGACATATTTTTTTAAGTATCTCCAATTTAGTATCCTCCGCATAACCAGGCAATACGCGAGCAGAATGTTTATCTTGAATAATTTTTCCTCCGAATTCAATATAAAGTTTAGCATGATTTTTTTGAATCATACTTTTTATTTTTTTTATTTGTTCGTTTAGATAAATTTTAGTACTAAAACTTAATTCTGGCATATTTTTATTCTTTTGGTTTTATTGATGAGTGATGATGAATTATTCTCCACCCCCCTTGTTGATCCCATTTCCAAACGAACGAAAATCTTGCTTCAACTATTTGCTTATTATCATCTGAATCTATTTCAAAATTGTACATCCCAGAATGCAGATAACAATCTAGTCCTAAATCTTGAATCTCATCTTGTATAATTTTACCAATGGGATTTTTTCCCAAAAAATGCTTAAAGTATGTTTCAGCGCCTGATTGCCCTTTTTTAAATTCGCTTGATACTGTTGGTAAAAATGTAGCATCTTCCGCATAAAGCTTTACTATTTCCGCAGGGTTTCTGGTTAATAAAGCATTATTCCAACGAGAGAAATTTTCATCAGCTATTTTTTTTATTTCCTTTCGTGGCTCAGTAGTATGTTTAAGTTCTTCCATAGTATTCTGGTTAAATAATTAATAATAATTGGCTTATATCAGAAATTATGTTTGACCTGAAATAAATTATCAAAAAAATCTAAAAATTAATAAAGAAATTTTTGGCTATTTCGTCCGCGTATATCTGATGTCCGCCGAAGCGTTAGCGTAGGCGGACGGGGCGGATTTCGCATACTCGGTGTTCGTATAATAAAAGCATACCAAAAATGGTATGCTTTTACAAGTGAGATCTACGTAGCGTCGTGTTGGGGTTTATGTCCCCGT